>CAYXXQ010000004.1:0-7146 GCA_964469075.1 uncultured Rhodobacter sp. | reverse complement strand
GGGTCGATCATTGCCAGCCATATCCGCATTCCCGATGGCGGGCCGGTGCCGGATATGGTGCATTATCACACGGTCGGGTTTCAGTTGATCTATTGCTATCGCGGCTGGGTGGATGTGCTTTACGAGGATCAGGGCGACATGCTGCGCCTGTCCGCCGGGGATTGCGTGATCCAACCGCCCGAGATCCGCCACCGCGTCTGTCATGCAAGTGCAGATATCGAGGTGATCGAAATCGGCGTGCCGGCCGACCATATCACCACCATCGACCACGACATGACGCTGCCCAACGGCCAGGGCGACCCGGCGCGCGAATGGCAGGGCCAGCGGTTTGTGCATCACGTCAAAGATCAGGCGATCTGGCAGCCCTTCCGCATCCCCGGATTTTGCTGCCGCGACACCGGTATCAACGACGGCACCAAGGGCGTCGCCAGCATTCAGGTGGCCAGGTTTGACGGCGGCACCCCACCCGGCAGCCGCCACGACACCGACATTCACTTCACCTTCGTTCTGGAAGGCAGCCTGCGGCTTGAGGCCGACGGCCAGGAAGCGCGGATGCTGAACCCGGGCGATGCGTTTGTCATTCCGCCGGGATTGTCGGCGCAATATTGCGACTGTTCTGACGATCTGGAACTGCTGGAAGCCAGCCTGCCCGGCAGCTTCACCACCACGTTTCAGACTTAGGCAACCGGGGTCGCCCGGCGATCAAGCCACGGGCAGCCCCCCGGCCAATGCCGCCACGATTTCCCGTGGCAAAACCCGTCGATCCTGGGGGGCCAGGCGCGCGGTTACGGCCTTGCCCGTCGCAACCGAACGGCCAAGCGGCGCGACCAAGGCACCACTGTCAAGCTGCGGTGCGACCAGCATATCATGTCCCATCAGGATGCCCGCGCCAGCACAAGCCTCGGCCACGGCAAGGGCGTAAAGTGTGAAGGACAGCGATTGCGGATGGGTCGGCAGAAGGGTGCCGGTCGCCTCCAGCCAAATCTGCCAATCGCGATGCCACAAGCTGTCTTTCAGCCACAAAGTATCGGCAAGGTCGGCGGGCGTTTTTACATTCCCGGCCAAGCCCGGCGCGCAAACCGGCAGGATTTGATCCAGCGCCAGCACCTGCCGCTGGGACCCGGACTGGGTTTTGGCAATCGGTTCCAGAAAAATCGCGATGTCATAGCCGTCACGCGCCATGTTCGGACATTGCTCCAGTGCTGCGATGGAAATCAGAGCTTTGGGAAAAGCGGCACGCAGGGCAGGCATCCGGGGGGCCAGCCACAATTGCGCAAGGCTCGGCAAGGCCGCGATGCGAATGTCATTGGGCGCGGCGCGGGTCCGCAAATGCTGGGTTGCCAGCGCCAAAAGGTCAAATGCGGCCTCAAACTCCCGCGCGCAACTTTGCCCCAAATCGCTAAGAACCACGCCCTTCGCCTGGCGACGAAACACCGGTGCCCCGGCCCAATCTTCCAGCGATTTTATCTGCTGTGCGACGGCCCCTGGGGTGACGCAAAGCTCATCCGCGGCCTTGGCTATTCCGCCCAGACGGGCCGCGACTTCAAACGCGCGCAGGGCGTTTAGGGGTGGGAAGGTGGGACGCGGGGGTTTGATTGACATAACTTAGCCCTAGTTTTTCTATGCCTATATTACAGAGAAACTGGTTTGCATCAAACCCAAAAACCGGCTCCTTTCAAACCAGAGAAATCCGCTTCAAAAGGCCCTTACATGACCCACCTAACCCCACGCCCCTGGGTGCCCGCCCATTGCGAAGCATATATTCAGGACATCGCCGCCCAAACCGCACAAAGCACCAGTGCGGATATCACTGCCAAGATCCATGATCTGACGCAGCAGAACGCCCGCATCCATGAGGTCGAGTGCCTGAACCTGAACCCGGCCACCAATGTCATGAATCCCAGGGCCGAGGCGCTGTTGGCCAGCAAGATCGGCAGCCGCCCGTCGCTGGGCTATCCCGGTGACAAATACGAAATGGGGCTGGAGGCGATCGAGAAAATCGAGGTGATCGCCGCCGAGCTGGCAGCCGAGATATTCCAGGCGCGATACGCAGAAATCCGCGTGCCTTCAGGCGCTTTGGCCAATCTTTATGCGTTCATGGCCACCTGCAAGCCCGGCGACGCGGTCATCGTCCCGCCCGGCGATGTCGGCGGCCATGTCACCCATCATCAGGCCGGGGCAGCCGGGCTTTATGGTTTGGACATCCACACGGCACCCGTGCATGCCGATGGATATTCGGTGGATGTCGAAGGTCTGCGCGCGCTGGCTGAAAGGGTCAAACCGCGCCTGATCACTATTGGTTGCAGTCTGAATTTGCAGCCCCATCCGGTTGCACAACTGCGTGAAATTGCCGACAGCCACGACGCGAAACTGCTGTTTGATGCCGCCCATCTTTGCGGTATGATCGCAGGTAAGGCCTGGCCCAATCCACTGGCTGAAGGTGCACATCTGATGACGATGAGCACCTATAAAAGCCTTGGTGGCCCGGCGGGCGGGCTGATCGTCTTAAACGACGCTGATCTTGCCAAGCGATTGGATGCAATAGCTTTTCCTGGCCTGACGGCGAATTTTGACGCCGCGAAATCTGCGGCCCTTGCGGTCAGCCTGCTGGATTGGCGTGATCACGGCAAGGCCTATGCCGACAAGATGATCAAGGTCTCGCAAGCGCTGGCATCAGCGCTGGAAGCCCGCGATATTCTGGTGTTCAAGGCTGATGGCGTGGCGACGAAGTCCCATCAATTTGCGATCATCGCAGCCCCGTTTGGCGGCGGTCAGCAAGCAGCGAAAAAACTGCGGCAGGCTAATATCCTGACTTGTGGCATCGGCCTGCCGATTGATCCTGTGGCGGGGGATATGAACGGCCTCAGGATCGGCACGCCGGAAATCGTGCGGTTTGGCATGACGGAAGTGCATGCCGACACCATTGCCGGTTTCATTGCCGAGGCGTTGCGCAGCAATGATCCGACCGAGGTTGCGCCGAAGGTCAGTGCATTTCGACAGGGATTTTCGCACCTGCACTATGTTAACAAGGGCTGAGTTAACCAAAGCGCCGCGTCGAAAGGAAGCCCATGTCAATCACCATTACGGACGAGGCGGCCGTTCGGCATATCGCCATCAACCGCCCCCATGCACGCAACGCGGTAGACCCTGATACCGCAACCGCGCTGTTTGACGCCTTTGTCGCCTATGACTCTGATCCTGCGGCAGAAGTTGCGGTTCTGTCGGGCGACGCGGCCGCGTTTTGCGCCGGGTTTGACCTGAAGGCGGCGGCAGCTGGAATGGCAGATGGCTGGGCTAAACGGCATGCAATTCCCGAGGCTTGGTGCGATCCGGCGTGGGAGCCTTTGCCGTCGCCAATGGGGCCTGCACGGTTGCAATTGCAAAAGCCGGTGATCGCGGCAATCGAAGGGCCTGCGGTTGCGGGCGGCATGGAATTGGCGCTTTGGTGTGATGTGCGGATTGTCGGTACCTCGGCCTATTTTGGGGTGTTCTGCCGTCGCTGGGGGGTGCCTTTGATTGATGGCGGAACCGTGCGATTGCCGCGTGTTGTTGGGGCGGGCCGGGCCGCTGATCTGATCCTGTCCGGGCGGGCTGTTTCGGCGGATGAAGCGCTGAATATCGGGCTGGCAAACCAAGTGGTGCCGGATGGCACGGCGCTGGCGGCGGCAAAGGCTTATGCTCGCGATCTTATGCGCTATCCGCAGGCCTGCATGCGGGCGGATCGGGCCTCAATGAACTTGTCCGGGGCTGAACTGGCACAGGGCTTGCGGCGCGAATGGCAAAGTGCCGGGCTGATCACCGGCGAAAGCCGCGAGGGCGCTGCGCGCTTTGCCGGTGGCAAGGGCCGTGGCGGCAGTTTTGGCGATATATGATGCAACATCAATTCACCCTCCAAACCCGTGGCCCCGGCCTTTATGAGTTTACAAATGCCGTCAGAGACTGGGTCACAGGCGATGGTTTGCTGACGCTTTTTGTGCGCCACACCTCCTGTTCGCTGCTGATCCAAGAAAACGCTGCTCCTGAAGTTCAGACTGATCTGACTGCGTTTTTTCACCGACTTGTGCCGCCCAGTGATGACCCGCGCATGGCCTATCTGACCCATGTTTATGAAGGCCCTGACGACATGCCCGCGCATATCAAAGCGGCGCTGCTGCCGACCAGCTTGTCGATCCCGGTTATGAATGGGCGGATGCTGCTTGGAACCTGGCAGGGCCTTTATCTGGTTGAGCATCGCAATGCCCCGCACAGCCGTCAAATCGCGACCCATCTTGGCCGCTAAACCACTGCCTTCGCATGTGTATAGGCGGGTACAATACATCTGCGGGGTCAAGTCGGTATCTTGTGGCATACTAAACCCCCTACACAAAGAGTTGAAGCCTGCGTATAGTGGCCGCGAAATACGCACAGCAACAGCAAGGAAAAACAAGAATGCGTTGCCCTTTTTGCGGGAATATTGACACGCAGGTCAAAGACAGCCGCCCAGCTGAAGATCATATCGCTATCCGTCGTCGCCGCGCCTGTCCGGCCTGTGGTGGCCGGTTCACGACTTACGAGCGGGTGCAATTGCGCGACCTGGTGGTGATCAAGAAAAACGGCAAGCGGGAGGAGTTTGATCGCGGTAAGCTGGAACGCTCGATCCGGATCGCGTTGCAAAAACGTCCGCTAGAACCTGAGCGGATAGATCAGATGATTTCCGGCATTGTGCGACGTTTGGAAAGCCTTGGCGAAACCGATGTTCATTCCGACAAAATCGGTGAGATCGTGATGGAGACTCTGGCCCGTATCGACACCGTCGCTTACGTGCGATTTGCCAGTGTTTACAAGAACTTCCAGGCAGCAGACGACTTTGAAGATTTCGTGCATGAGCTGCGGCCACCCACCCCTGCTGACGACTGAACATGGCGTTTTCCCCGGCTGATCAACGCTGGATGGCCCTGGCGTTGTCGCTGGGGCGTCGTGGTATGGGCCGGACCTGGCCCAACCCGGCGGTGGGCTGCGTGATCGTGAAAGACGGTCGCGTGGTCGGTCGCGGCTGGACCGGGCCCGGTGGCCGCCCGCATGCTGAAACTGTGGCGCTGGCGCAAGCCGGGGCGGCTGCAAAGGGGGCCACGGCCTATGTGACGTTGGAACCTTGCGCCCATTCTGGCCAGACGCCGCCCTGTGCCTCGGCCCTGATTGAGGCCGGGATCGGCCGGATTGTCACGGCACTTGAAGACCCTGATCCAAGGGTTGGCGGCAAGGGCCATGCGATGCTGGCAGCGGCGGGGGTTGCGGTCGCAACCGATTGTCTGGCCGATCAGGCGGCGCAGGATCACGCGGGTTTCCTTTTGAAAACGACCAAGGGTCGGCCTTTCGTGACCTTGAAACTGGCCGCCTCTTTTGACGGGCGGATCGCCACGGCTGACGGCGAAAGCCAGTGGATCACTGGCCCCGAGGCGCGTCGGCATGTGCATTATCTGCGCGCAACCCATGATGCAGTGATGGTCGGGGCGGGCACGGCGCGGGCGGATGATCCGTCACTGACCGTGCGTGGGCTTGGGGTGGCGCGCCAGCCGGTGCGCGTGGTTTGTGACAGTCACCTATCGGCTGATCCCACGGGCCAATTGGGCCAGACAGCGTTGGATGTGCCGGTTTGGATGTGTCATGGCGCGGCCGCTGACTCTGCGGCGATCACCGCCTGGCAGGCCACCGGGGCTGCGCTGATCCCATGCAAAACCGATGCGCATGGTCGCCTGTCGTTGCCCGACTTGCTGGCCGGTTTGGCTGAACACGGCCTGACGCGGATATTCTGTGAAGGCGGCAGCACGCTGGCCGCGTCCTTGCTGACGGCGGGGTTGGTGGATCAACTGATTGGCTATACTGCCGGGTTGGCGCTGGGGGCGGGCGGCGTCCCGTCGATTGCCGCGCTGCCGGGGCCAAGGCTGGCCGATTTTCCGCGTTTTCAACTTAGCGACTGCCGGGCATTGGGGCCGGATGTGCTGCATATCTGGCAGCGGGGCTGAGGGCCGGTCTTACTCGCCTGCCTCGGCTTCATCGTCAAAAGAAGTTGAAATCTCGAAGTTCGACAAATGATCCGAAATGTCATTGGCCAGGTTTTCAACGCCGCGCGACACCATATCGGTGCCGGACAGGCCCAGCGTAATCGCCCCGGCCATGCCGATGACCATCTCAACGGTCGACGCACCGCTTTCGTCCGCCTGAAAGGCGGCACTGCGATGATAAATCCATAGGCTGGCGTCCAGCACCGACGCATACATGTCTTGGGCCCTATGATCTGAGTAAATGATGGGGCCAAGCTGGCAAGCAAACGGGGCCAAAACTGGCCCCGTTGATGGTCATTTCAAGAAATCGCGGGAGAAGCGCTTATCAGGTGTCAGGATCAGGCGTCAGGATCCGGTACGATCAGAACCAGCCCGTCCAGAGCACCCGAAGCAGTAATCTGGCAGGATAAGCGGGAGTTTTCCTGCCGCTCAGCCTCGGTCGCGTCGAGCATGGCGTCTTCCATATCCTCGATCGCGCCGGTTTTTGCCAGCCAGTCCGGGTGGACATAAACATGGCAGGTGGCGCAGGACAAACAGCCGCCGCATTCACCGATCACGTTGGGCACGTTGTTGGCGACAGCGGCTTCCATCATGTTCAGCCCGTCGGCAACATTTGCCTTGATTTCACTGCCATCGGGCAATTGCCAGCTTACCTGAGCCATATTTACGCGTCCTTAAACAAAGTGGATATACCAGTCCCTCAGGGCGGTGCCCGTCAGGTCTTTGGTCTTTTCGATTTCGTCGGTTTTCATGAAAATCAGGTTGTCGACCAGATCCTGCCCGACAGCGGCTGACAGCGCTTTGTCCTTGGCAAGCTCCTGTAATGCCTCGGCCAGATTGTCCGGCGTTTTGATCGTGGCATCCTGTTGTTCCATACAATCGCCGGTTTCAGCGGCGGGCAGCGGGTATTTGTTTTTCACCCCCAACAGGGCTGCCTGCAAGACCGTCGCCGTGGCAGTGTAGGGGTTTGCCGTGACATCGGCCATGCGATGTTCCAGCCGCGCCGCTTTGCCGGGTGCTTCGGACGCGCGGGTGGTGACGCCGCGATGGTTGACGGCCCAGTTGGCCCAGACCCCTGCCAGGGCCGAGGGTTGCAACCGGTTAT
>CAYXXQ010000003.1:29160-43023 GCA_964469075.1 uncultured Rhodobacter sp. | reverse complement strand
GACGCGGAAATGGCGTTTGCGGCCCTTGCCGACGTTCAGCCCGGCGGGCATTTCTTCGCCACCGAACACACGATGGACCGCTACCAAACCGCGTTTTACGATCCCTTGGTGGCCGATTGGTCAAACTTCGGCCAGTGGACGGAAAATGGCGCCCTTTCCGCCGATCAGCGCGCAACTGCGATCTGGCAGGAGCGCTTGGCGAATTTCAAACCGCCGGCTGGGGCTGATGAGCGTGCAGGCCGGTTGGACGACTATATCGCGCGGCGCAAACAGGCCGGCGGCACCCCGCCTGTCGCCTGATCTTTTAGGGTAGGAAAACAGGTGGTCACGGCCTCAAAACACGATTACTCTGCCGGAAAAAAATGAATGGAGAGCAGTCATGGCGAAAACAGCCTTTTTAACCGGCATTACCGGGCAGGACGGGTCTTATCTGGCGGAATTGCTGCTAAATAAAGGGTATGAAGTGCACGCGATTTTGCGCCGCTCCTCGGTTTTCACGACCCCGCGGATTGATCATATTTTTGAGCACAAGAACCTGCACACCTATCACGGTGATCTGGCGGATAGCAGCAGTCTGCACCGTTTGATTGCGGACGTAAATCCGCAGGAAATCTATAACCTTGGCGCGCAAAGCCATGTTGGCGTGTCGTTTGAGGTGCCGGAATATACCGCCGAAGTCACCGGCGTTGGCACTGTCCGCCTGCTGGACGCGATCCGCGACAGCAAGGTCGATACGCGGTTTTACCAGGCCTCAACCTCGGAGCTGTTCGGCGGCATTCCGGGTACTGAGCCCCAGTCAGAAACCACGCCGTTTTACCCGAAATCGCCCTATGGGGCGGCAAAACTTTATTCCTATTGGGTGACCGTTAACTACCGGGAATCCTACGATATGTTTGCCTGCAACGGCATCCTGTTCAACCACGAAAGCCCGCGCCGGGGCGAAACCTTCGTGACCAAGAAAATCACCCAGGCGGTGGCGAAAATCCATCAGGGCAGGCAGCAGGAATTGCGGCTTGGCAATATCGACGCCAAGCGCGATTGGGGCCATGCCCGCGACTATGTCGAAGCGATGTGGCTAATGCTGCAACAGGAAGAACCGGTTGATTACGTGATCGCCACCGGCGAAACCCATACCGTGCGCGAATTCGTTGAACTCGCCTTTGCCGAGGTCGGCACCCAGATCGTCTGGCAAGGCACGGGGGTTGACGAAAAGGGCATCGACAAGGCCAGCGGCAAGGTGCTGGTGCAGATCGACCCGAAATATTTCCGCCCGGCCGAGGTTGAATTGTTGCTGGGGGATCCGACCAAAGCCGAGCGGGAATTGGGCTGGAAACGCAAGGTGTCCTTTCCGGAACTGGTGGCCGGCATGGTGCGCTATGATCTTGAAAACGACAGTTTCGGCGGGCCGGAAACCTGATTTCAGACCGGGCCGGAACGCAGCATAGGGGGTCAACATGACCAAGCGGATATTCGTCGCCGGACATAACGGCATGGTCGGGCGTGGCATTCTTCGCCACCTTGAAGCAGCAGGCGGGGCTGAATTGATTTGCCGCAGCCGGGCTGACCTTGATCTGATGTCACAAACCCAGGTGGCTGGTTTTTTCGCCAACGAAAAGATCGACCAAGTCTATCTGGCTGCGGCCAAGGTGGGGGGCATCCACGCCAACAACACCTTCCCGGCGGAGTTTATCTATGAAAACCTGATGATCGCGGCCAATATCATCCATGCGGCGCATCGCTCGGATGTGCAAAAGCTGATGTTCCTGGGATCAAGCTGCATCTACCCGAAACTGGCAGCACAGCCGATTGCCGAAGCCTCGCTTCTGACTGGTCTGCTTGAGCCAACGAATGAGCCTTACGCCATCGCCAAGATCGCCGGTATCAAGCTGTGCGAAAGCTATAACCGGCAATATGGCCGCGACTATCGCAGCATCATGCCGACCAATCTTTATGGCACTAATGACAACTTCCACCCGGAAAACAGCCATGTGATCCCGGCCCTGATCCGGCGGTTTCATGAGGCTGCGGCCAACAATGCCGATGAGGTTGTTGTCTGGGGCAGTGGCGCGCCGCGCCGCGAGTTTATGCATGTCGATGACATGGCATCAGCCAGCGTTTATCTGATGGATCTGCCGCAGGAAAAGCTGGCGGGCCAGACCGATCCGATGAACTCCCACATCAATGCCGGGGTTGGCAGTGACGTGAAAATCGGCGAAGTCGCGAAGATGATTGCGGAGTTTACCGGCTTCAAAGGCAAGCTGGTGTTTGACCGCTCCAAACCCGACGGCACCCCGCGCAAGCTGATGGATTCAAGCAAATTGCAGGCGCTGGGCTGGCTGCCGTCGATATCGCTGGCCGATGGGCTGCGCGAAACCGTCGGGTGGTATGCTGACAATTTGGACAGCCTTAGAGGGTAGGGCAGGGGTCTTTCCGGTCAGGATCGTCTAGATCCCAGAACAGGCCCGCCATCACCTGCGCAGCACTTTCCGAGACGGGCAGTAACACATGCTCGTCGGGGGCGTGCTGGTTGCATCCGGCATAGGAATGCGGCAGCCAGATCGTTGGCAGGCCCAGGATATCGCTGAACACATGATTGGGGATGAAGCCGCCCAGATTGGGCAAAACATGCGGTGGCTGGCCGGTAGTTTTGGCGCAGGATTGCGCGGTGAACCTGACCCAGGGATGGCCGGGGTCAAGCCGGGTTGCGGGCGCGTTTACGCCGTTTTCGGTTGTGATTTCAACTGCCTGAAAGCCCCGCCGATCCAGATGCCGCCGTAGCGCAGGCAGAATGTCGGCCTGATCTGTGCCGGTTACGAACCGCAACTGGCAGGCCGCGCGTGCATGTCCGGCAATCGCGTTTTGCGGCCCGTGCGGCACGCCGCTTTTCAGTGCCAAAACGGCGAAGGAGTTCCAGCCGAACACACGTTCGGCCGGGCTTAAACCCGGCTCCCCCCAATCTGCGGAAATCTCAGGCCCACCGCCGCCAACCGGCAGGTCGCGCAACATCGCGCTGATTTCAGGCGTCAGGCTGTCGGGCCGCCATTCGGGGATTTGCAGGCTGCCACGGGCATCGGTGATGCCGGCCAGCGCATGCGCCAAGATCATCGCCGGGTCAGCCAGCAGGCCGCCAAAATTGCCAGAATGATGCGCGCCGTCGCGCAAGTTGACCGACAGGCCAAAATTCAGCGCCCCGCGCGATCCGGTAAAAACCGTCGGCACTTCGGGCTGCAATCGCGGCCCGTCCGATGCGATCAGAACATCAGCGGCCAGCCGGTCCTTGTGGGTGCCAACAAAGGCATCAAGCCCGGCTGAACCCGCCTCTTCCCCCATTTCCAGGATCAGTTTGACGTTAAAACCAAGATGCCCGCGTTCCGCCAGAACCATACGAAGGGCGGTCAGGTTGATCAGGTGCTGGCCCTTGTTATCCGCCGTGCCCCGGCCATAAAGGCGATCGCCTTTTTGTTGCAGCCGGTAGGGGTCAAGGCCCTCGGCCCAACGGCCCCGCTGGCCGTAAACGACATCGCCGTGGCCATAGGTCAGAACCGTTGGCAGGCCCTGCTTTTCGATCCTGTCAGCAATCAGAAACGGTCCGCCTTTGGGGTCGGGGTTGGGCAGAACCTTGGTTTGAAAGCCAAGAGTTTCAAGCAAAGGGGTGATGCCGTCGGTCAGATAGCGCCGTAACTCAGCCGCCTTTTCCGGCGTCTGGCTTTCGCTTTCAATCGCCACAAGCCGCGTCAGATCGGCCTTGAAGCCGCCCGTTTGCACCCAATCACTGACCCGCCGGATCGCACCTTGCCGTGACGCCATTTTGCCCTGCCTGTTTTGCTGCGGGAAAGTTTAACTTTCAGGCCGGGCGCGGCAATCAAATTCGGTGCCTACCAGACATCCGGGGTGATGCCCTGTTCGCCAAGGTCGCGCACCTTGTCGCCGAGAAACCGCTGAAACGCCTGATCTTTGTAAGCGCCGCTGACCACGTATTCCAGCGACGTCATATAGTGAAACGGTTTCAGATAGCCCGGCAAGCGAAACGCTTCGGCCGCGCGATAGCTGTCGGCCCCGGCTTTCTCAGCGGCAAAGATGATCGTGGTCGGGGTAAATTGTGCGCCCCATTTGAACACCAGGTCGCGCTCTTCCAGTTCGTCGCCGTCAAAATCAACCGTGCCGCGCGATCCGAATAGGTCAAGCTGGATGACTACGAAATGTTCCTGAAGGAAATCGGTGATCTCGGCCCGTTGGAAGTTCACGCGGTGCAATTCGCGGCAGTAAGGGCAGCCGGCTTGTTCGATCAGGACCAGCAGGTGCTTGCCCTCGGCGGCGGCATCGGCCAGATCATCGCCGAATTCCAGAAAACTGTCGGCAAACCAGGGCTGTTTGTGCAGACCGTCATCACCGACAGGGACCTCTTCTTCGGCAAATGCAGGCAGGGTGAGGGCAGCGAGGGTTGCCAGCAGGATCAGTGCGGATTTAAGCGGATTTAACATGCGGTGGGCCTCCTGTCGGGGATTATGCGAACGGGGTTTGGCACAGTCTATCACAAATCAGGGGCGATGCGGGCAGGTTTGCGCGGAACCTCGCGCGAAGGTGAAAACGCGCGCTTCACGGTCAGTCGGGCGTCACGTCCAGGGCGCGGGCGGTGATGTCGACCTTGTCTTTGCAGTCGGTCATGCAGGCCGTGGTCAGGGCCGGATACTCCACCTTCGGGCGGTCATCGTTGCGAAACGACGGGGCGTTTGGCAGGGAAAAGGCCGCCAGGCCGTCGCGGGTCAGGGTGAAATCGTCTTCGACCAGGTCGTTCAAGTAAAGCAGATAGGCCACCAACGCATAGGTTTCGCCGGGTGTCAGGCTGGCCGCATCGCCATACGGCATGGCGCGATAAATGTAGTCCCAGGCGGTGGACAGATAGGGCCAGTATGACCCCAGCGTTTTAACCGGTCGCGAGTCTCTCAGCGTGCCTTGCCCGCCTGCCAGCACCGGCCATCGGTCAACGCCTTCGCCGAAATCGCCGTGGCAGGCGGCGCATTTTTCAGTGTAGAGGCTTTCGCCCTCAAGGGCTGAGCCTTCGCCGTCAGGCAACCCCCGACCATCAGGGCGAATGTCGGTATCCCAGGCGGCGATTTCGGCGGGCAGGGCCGTGCGGCCTAGGCCAAGGGGCTGTGCGGCCAAGGGGCCAGCAACCAGCAGGACCAGGGTCAGAGCTTTAGGAAACCTCAACATTTTCCGCCTCGCCGCGTTCGTTCACATACCATGTCTGGATGCCGTTATTGTGGTAAACCGAATTGATGCCGCGCCAGGCGCGCAGCTGGTCCTTGGTCGGCTGGACATAGCCCGTGCTGTCATGGGCGCGCGATTGCAGCAGCATTTCGCGGCCGTCCCAATGAAACTCATGGTAAAACCGGTGCGCGGACGCGGGCAGGCTTGGCCCGTCAATCCGCGCCTGATGCCAGTTTTTGCCGCCATCAAGCGTGATATCGACCCGTGGGATCGTGCCGCGACCAGACCAGGCCAGACCTGTCAGCACCATATGACCAGGCCCGTGCGTGATCGGCGCCTGTGGCGAAGGATTGGTGATGACCGATTTCGCGTCCATCTGCCAGGTAAACCGCCGCGCGCTGCCATCGGTCATCAGATCGGTGTATTTTGAGGTTTCTTCGCGGTGATGCCAGGGTTCATCCCCCGCCTCAAGCCGTCGCAGCCATTTGATCCACATGTTGCCTTCCCAGCCGGGCAGGACCAGTCGCAGGGGATAGCCGTTTTCGGGGCGCAATGCCTCGCCGTTTTGTGCGAACGCGACAAGGCAGTCATCCAGCGCCTTTTCCATCGGGATTGACCGGCTCATCGCCGCGCTGTCGGCCCCTTCGGCCAGCAGCCATTTTGACTTCGGCTGCACCCCGGCCTCGGCCAGAAGGTGGCGCAGCGGCACGCCGGTATATTGCACATTGTGGATCATGCCGTGGGTGTATTGCACGCCGTCCATCTGCGGGCCGCGCCATTCCATGCCGGAATTGGCGGTGCATTCCATAAAACAGATGCGGTTTTCGCGCGGAAAGCGGCGTAGGTCGTCCAGCGTGAACACCAATGGCCGGTCGACCAGTCCGTTGATCATCAGCCGGTGCTGGGCCGGATCAATTTGCGCCACGCCGCTGTGGTGGCGTTCAAAACACAAGCCGTTGGGGGTGATGATGCCGTCAAGCTGATGCAAAGGCGTGAAGTTGATCGAGGATTTTGTGTCCGCCGTCAGCCAGGGCACGTTGCGGCGCTGCACGTCCGCTTCAAACGGGCTGGGCTGGCCATAGCCGGTTTCATCGACGCCGGGGCCAAGATTTTGCCGCCAGGGCTGGATCTTGGTGATTGCAGGGTCTGGGTCAGGTCCGGCCACAGCCTTGCCCGCCGCCGCCCCGCCAAGGGCCGCCAGCCCGCCGGTTAGCAGCGCGCGGCGGGTTTTATCCTTGGTCCGGTCGTCTGCCATCAGATCAGGTGCCGGTGACTTTGACCGACTGTGTCGGCTCAACCGTCACCGTGCCTTTGCGGCGGATATAGTCTTCGACCACATCCCAGATTTTCGGCCCCTCGGTGCCCTCGTTGACACTGGCCCAACCGGCGACGGTGTAGGTTTTGGCAGGGTCAATCGCTTCGCCGGTTTTCAGCAAGGTCATTTCCGACACCCGGCTGCCTTGCGGTTTTGAGACGTCAAAGGCAAAGCCCATGCCGCCGATCCTGACCATGTCACCGCCTTGCTGATAGTAAGGGTCGGGGTTGAACAGGTTGTCGCCGACGTCTTCAAGCACGATGTTGATAAACTCGCCGGTCATTTCGGTGCGATACGCCTCACCGTAAGTCATGGAGGTGACGCCGAAAATGTCCTCACGCGTGATATCCTGCCCTGGCAGCACCGATGGCCCCCAGCGCACGCCGGGTGACATTGAGATATCGGCGTCGCGTTCTTCGATCAGGGCTTGGCAGATCAGATCGTCCCAGGTGCCGGCGAAATTGCCGCGCCGGTACAACAGGCTGTCGGACTGGCCGATCACCTCGGTCAACTGGTCAAGATGCGGGGCGCGTTCGGCATCAATTGCCGTCGCTACGGTGGTGTCAGGCGTGATGACATCGGCGAAAATCGGGATCAGTTTGTGGCGAAAGCCCATCATCCGGCCATCGCGCACATCCAGATCTACCCGGCTGACAAACTTGCCGTTGCTGCCGGAGGCAATGACGATCGTGTCGCCAACCACCACCGGTTCGGGCAAGGCGTCATGGGTGTGGCCTGACAGGATCACGTCGATGCCCTGAACCTGGGCCGCCATCTTTTTGTCAACGTCAAAGCCGTTGTGGGACAGTAGCACCACCAGTTCAGCCCCCTTGGCGCGCACCTCGTCGACCATTTCGGCCATCCGGTCTTCGCGGATCCCGAACGAATATTCAGGGAATTTCCAGCCCGGATTGGCTATTGGCATATAAGGGAAGGCCTGGCCGATCACCGCGATCTTGACGCCGCCGCGTTCAAACATCTTGTAAGGCTCAACCAGATCGGCGGGTTCATCCCATTCGGCGTCAAAGATATTGGCACCAAGGGCGGCAAAGGGCAGGCTGTCGATATGTTCCTGCATCTTTTCGGTGCCAAGGGTGAATTCCCAATGGAAAGTCATCGCGTCGGGTTTCAGCAGGTTCATTACGTTGACCATGTCCTGGCCTTCGCTGTGATAGCAGGTGTATGACCCGTGCCAGGTATCGCCGCCATCCAGCAGCAGCGCATCCGGTCGGTCGGCGCGGATGGCGTTGATGACGGTCGAAACCCGGTCAAGCCCACCCATCCGGCCATAGGTTTTGGCGAGCGAGCTGAAATCATCATAACTCAGCGCATAGGCCGAGGCGCTGCCGTCGTCGATGCCATAGCGTTTGCGAAAATCAGCGCCGGTGATATGCGGCACATGACCCTTGGCAGCCCCAACGCCCAGATTGATTTCCGGTTCGCGGAAATAGACCGGCTTCATCTGCGCATGGATGTCGGTGATATGGATTAACGAGACATTGCCGTAGGTATCAAACTCCAGCAGCTTGTCCTGTGTCAGGCTTTGCTGGGCCGCCAGCCTGGCCCAGTTGCCAAAGCCGCTTGCACCGTAAATCGCCGAAGCTGCCATTGAGGCTTGCAAAAAGTCGCGCCGGGAAATCATGGGGGTTACTCCTGTCAATCAACAGCCGGGCAGGGCTGCGGGATCAAAAAAGGCCCTCCCCTAACCCAAGGGGAGGGCCCTGTTTCTTAGCCGTTATCGGGCCGTTGTCGGGCCGATCCTGGGCTGTGCTTAGTTGCGCACAGACGGGGCTTCGCTGGATAGGCCGTTGCCGCGTGAGGCAACGTACAGCTCCAGTGCGGTGAAATCGGCCTCGCCGGGTTTATAGGTCTCGGCACGGGTGTCCCGCACGCAGCCTTTAAACCTTGCATGGATCGTGTTCAGCTTGGCGTTTTTCAAGCGGTAGACCGGAAAACCGTTGGTCTGGCCCTGGGACAGATGGTCCGCCCGGATCATATTGCCGTAATTGTCTTCGTGGCAATTTGCACAAGACAGTTCCAACTGGCCGGTCCGCTCGTAATACATTTCCTTGCCGCGCTCCCAGTAAGGCTGGGCTGGACCGTCAATTGCAACACTGATCGGCATGCCGCGCGATTGCAGTGAAATCAACGCTTCCATCGACGCCATTGCACCGCCGGTATATCCCCAGGCATCAGCCCCCATCCGCTCGGTGCGGCAGTTGTTGATATACATCGCAAGCGTGTACATATCGCCTTTTTCCTCGTTGAACTTCGGCATGACGGTGCGAACACCTTTCATACTGTCGGGTTCACCGTGGCAGTCAGCGCAGGATTTGCCTTCAGCGCCTTCAGCGGTATTCCAAGTTTCCCAAGCCTGATCGACAAAGATCATGCCAGGATTTTCAAAGTCATCCATTTGCAGGCCTTGCGTTTCGGTTGCACGAAACACCCAGCCGGAAATGACTTCCGGTAAGGGCGACCAGGCCGGAGGCTCGGCGCGAATGGTGATTTCGGTTTCACCGTTGATAATCAGACTGCTGTCTTCACCGGCCTGAGCGAGACTGCCCAGCGACAGGGCCAACAGACCACCGATCAAGGTTGAGGTCTTTAGTATTCCCATGGCTTAAAACTCCCTGAATTTGTTATCGTTGTCCTTAGCCAATGGCGATTGATTTCGACGTTTCGTAAACCGAGCCGTCATCATCATGCCATTTGAACGCCAGGTCGCCGGCTTCTTCGATTTTCATCGAAAACTCGACATACGGGTTTGCCGAGATCGACGGCTCAAGTTCCGCGGTGAAAACAGCGGTGCCGTTGAAGATCGCTTCGAACTTGTTGATGATCTGACGCGGGATTTTCGAGCCGTCCTTGTTTTTGCGCTGACCCGATTCCATTGCGTGGTTGATCAGGGTCTTGATTGTGAAAACCTCACCCGCAGCAACGGATTTCGGCGCTTTCACACGTGGTTTAATTTGTGCCATTTTGATATCTCCGTTTTCGCTTTGATCAGCCGCCGCAGCCGCCGATGGTGACTTTGACCGCACGGGCCGCGCTGGCGAAGGTGCCGTCGGCCATTTTTGCCACGGCTACGATCGTTTGCGTGCCGGACAGACGGATACGGGTCGAAGCCTCGGATTGCGCCATTTCACCGAAAGTGAAGGTCGCAACACCCGGGCTGGGGTTGCCTTCGGACACGATCATGATCGCAACCGCACCCGGTGCAGAGACTGCGATTGGCACGGTGTTGCCGTTTTCAGCAATTTCCGGTGCCGTCAGGTCGATGCCGCCTTCCACCATATCGGCACCGCCGGTAAAGGCGGCCAGGTGTTCAGCTGCCGCTTCTGGTGTGGCATAGGCAAAGTCCACCGGGATCAGCGACACCGTGACAGCGGCGCCCCCCAAGGCAAGGACATTTCTTCTGGACAGGTTCATAGATGCCTCCTGTTATTCTTTGAGCGTGAGAAGATAAGCGACAACGTCTTCGATCTGCTGGGCGGAAAGAAGAGTGTCGAGGTCAGCCGCATCTGCCTTTTTGCCGGTGTAGGCTTTGCCAGGACGGATATAACCCGATTTCTTGTAAAATGACGGCATCATGCTGTCTTCAAAGGTCTTCTTTGAATCAGCGACAATGCCGCGAAGTTCGGCTTCGTTCCAGCGGTCGCCAGCGCCATCAAGGGATGGGCCGATCTCACCGTGGAAGGGGTAATCGGATAGGGTTGAAACGGCATGACATGCGATGCAGTTTCCAAGACCACGGGTGACCATGACCTTTTTGCCGGCAGCAGCGTCGCCCGCAACCCCTGTCAATGACGCGGCCACGGCACCATCTGCATAGGCGACATCTGTTGGTTCCACGTCGCCTGCCCAAGCTGTCACAGCTAGGGCGATTAAGGACGCCGGGACCAGGGCCAGTTTAATTGGCTTCATTTATTCCTCCCTGAGTTACAGACCTTTACTTTAGGTCAAATTGCGCAATCGCACAACGACAAATTCATAAATGCGCATACGACGGTATATATTGAAAGA
Organism: uncultured Rhodobacter sp.; assembly: GCA_964469075.1. Lineage (GTDB taxonomy): Bacteria > Pseudomonadota > Alphaproteobacteria > Rhodobacterales > Rhodobacteraceae > UBA5972. Next base: position 32,471 of record CAYXXQ010000003.1, on the reverse strand, counting down.
TTATTACTCGGTCGCGGCCCCGCGTTCATTGATCATGCGCGCGTGGTATTTCTGGAAATGTTCGTCGGTTTCGTAACCGTTGATCGTGATCCATGTCAGCAGATCAAGTGTCGTGCCCTTGCCAAAGGCCCCGGGCATGGTCGCAACAGCGGCGCGGGCGGCATTGCCTGATTCTGGCACCTCCTCGGGCATGAACAGCATGGTCGGTGTGAAAAACACGCCCCAGCGTCTGGCCATGTCCTTTTCCGACAGCGACGTGCCGTCAAAATCGGTGACTTCTTCATCGCCAAACAAGTTCATCTGCACGACAAAGAAATTCTGGCGGATCATCGCGGCGATTTCGGGTTCCGGGAAAACCTCGGTGTGCATTTTGGTGCAATAGATGCAGCCGCGCTGTTCAAAGAGTATGATCATGCGTTTGCCTTCGGCATTGGCCTCGTCCAGATCGTCGGTCAGGTCTTTGAAGGTGTTGCGCAGCCAGGATGGTTTGTGAAGGCCGTCTTCCCCCAGCTCCACCGCAGCAAGCGGGGCGGCAAGTAGCCCAAACAGGGCGGCGGCGGCAAGAAATAGTCGCATGGTGTGAACTCCTGTTTTTTACTTATCCAAGCGAGGTGAAGCCTGGGAAGATTTCGATCATGAACTGGGCAATCCACGAGACCGAGTTGGTGGCGATCAGGATCGCAAACACGATCAAAAGCACGCCCATGATCTTTTCGACATGCCCCAGATATTTGCGGTTGCGCTGCATCCACATCAAAAACGGTGTGGCGAAAAACGATGCGATGACAAAGGGCAGGGTCATCGCCAGCCCGTAAACCAGCAGCAGACTGCCGCCCTGCCAAAGGCTTTCCTGCCCACTGGCGATCATCAGAATTGCCGCCAGCGCCGGGCCGACGCAAGGCGTCCAGCCAAAGCCGAAGGCCAGCCCCATCAGGTAGGCGCCTAATATAGTTGTCGGCTGGGTGTCGGTTTCAATCCTGGCCTCGCGGTATAAAAGCGGGATGCGCAGGATGCCCAGGAAATGCAGGCCAAACAGAAACAAAAGGGCGGCCGCGACGTAAGAAAGCGGCTCCATCCAGTCGCGAAAGGCGCGACCAAGGGCCGTTGCACCTAGGCCCAGCATCACGAATATCGTGGTCACGCCAAGGGCAAAGAACACCGCAGATATCACCAGCCTTCGTTGTGCGCCGGGGGCGATGCCATCGCCGCGCAGCTCGGACATGGAGATCCCGGCCATGTAGCAAAAATAGAACGGCACAAGCGGCAAAATACAGGGCGACAGGAAGGACAGAATGCCTGCCACAGCGGCCCCACCATAAGAAATGTCGAAAAGCATCCCGCCTCCTTGATCAGACGAAAGAAACATATTAGAATTTGTCGATATAAACAACAAAAAGCTGAAGGGAACCGGATGAGACGCATCATTATTGCGACGGCAGCGCTTATTCTTTTTGCCCTTCCAGCGGCGGCGGAAACCCGACTGGTGATGTTTGAAACCTCGGGCTGTTCCTGGTGCGATTTGTGGAAACAGGAGGTCGGCGAGATTTACGCCTTGACCGACGAAGGCAAGCGCGCACCTCTGACTGTTTTGAACATCGGCGCGCCGATCCCGTCCGACCTTAGCATTGACGGTCGCGCGCGCTACACGCCGACCTTTGTGCTGATTGATGACGGGGTCGAAGTGGCGCGCATCGAAGGCTATCCCGGCGAAGATTTCTTCTGGGGCCTGCTTGAACAGATGCTGGACAATCTTGATAAGTCCCGCGCCCGGGCCAAGCTTTAACCCCATCCCCTGACCCGCGACCCAGTGCCTAAGCCGACCCTGGACGGGGAGTCGTGTCACGATTTTGTGTTTTCATTGATTCACATATCAATATGTGACATTCATTGACCAAGGCAAAGAGCGTCCAAAAAGGCCAATGCAGTGATCCAGGCGATTGAAGCACAACATAACAGACCAGACGCACATGCAGGGTGCAAATCTGGCGGAGCGTAAGAATGCCATTGTCTGATTTCGATGACGGGCTGAGCGCTGCACAGATGGTCCAAATGATGGAAAAAGCGCTGACAGCGGCAGATTTCTTGAAGGCCCTAGCGCATGAAGGGCGGCTGCTGATCCTGTGTCATCTGGCGTCGGGCGAAAAATCAGTTTCCGATCTTGAGGCGCTTTTGCACTACCGTCAGGCGGCGGTGTCCCAGCAATTGGCGCGACTGCGGCTGGAGGGGCTGGTGACGTATCGGCGCGATGGCAAGACGATTTACTATTCCCTGATTGATGAAAAATCACGCCGGATCATTGAACTGGTCTATGATCTTTTCTGCGAGTTGGACAACCCGCAGCAAACCCAGGCGGTGACCGATTAAAAGGAAAGCGGATGGATAGCATGTCGATTGGGATTGTCGCCGCCTTGGTCGGAATGGGGGGCGGTCTGGTTTTGGGCCTTGCTGCGCGGCTGGGTGATTTCTGCACGCTTGGCGCGATTGAATCAGCGTTTTACGGCCAGAACCAACAACGCTTGCGGATGTGGGGTGTCGCCCTTGGGGTGGCGATCCTTGGCACCTTTGGGCTGGTTGAATTCGGCGTGCTGAACATGTCCGAAACCTTCTATCACCGCATCAAATGGAACCCAGTTGCCAGTATCGCAGGCGGGCTGCTTTTTGGCTATGGCATGGCTTATGCCGGCAATTGCGCCTTCAGCAATCTGGCGCGAATCGGTGGCGGCGATCTGCGCGCTTTGGTGTCAGTGATCGTCATCGCGATCTTCAGTTTTATGACCCTTGGCGGGCCATTGGCGGAATTACGGGTCAGGATTTTCCCGGAATCTGATTCGCAGGAGGTGCAGGGATTTGCCCATCTTCTGGCGGGGTTGACCTCGCTGCCGGTCTTCGCAGTCGCGGCGATTATTGCGCTGATCCTGATTGTTTGGGGCCTGGCCAACCGCGATCTGCGCGCCAAGCCCGTGTCGATTTTCTGGGCGGTCATGGTCGGGCTGGCAATCATCAGCGGCTGGTGGGGGACAAGTGGTCTTTCCAACGCCAACCTTGGCGGGCTTGACGTGCAAAGCCATTCCTACACGGCTCCGCTTGGGCGCACACTGATCTATTTGATGACCTCAACTGCGGGCGGGGTCAATTTCTCGATCGGCTCGGTTGCAGGTGTGATTTTGGGCGGTTTCCTAGGCTCTTTGATCAAGGGACATTTCCGCTGGGAAGCCTGCGAAGACCCGCAGGAACTGGGCAGGCAAATGTTTGGCGCGGCTTTGATGGGCATTGGCGGCGTCATCGCCCTTGGCTGCACTGTCGGCCAGGGC
>CAYXXQ010000003.1:0-29060 GCA_964469075.1 uncultured Rhodobacter sp. | reverse complement strand
AAGGCTTGCCAGGCGATAGCAGACTGACCTTAAAAAAGCGTGCGAGGTCAGAAGAATCGCGGTAAAATCTTGACGGATGGGCGCGTACATAATAAACCGACCGGTAGGTCAACGAATTCGTCGGGGAAAACCGGCGATAGATACAGAACCGATATTGCATCAATCAAGGGAGTGAACATGCGACTGAAAACCAAACTGACAACACTGACAGCGAGCCTAGCGATTGCGGCCTCGACAACAGTGGCGGCTTTCGCTGCCGACGTGACTTTGACAATCTCGTCCTGGGCACCGCCAAGCCACGGCATGAACGCCATGATGTGGCCTGAAATGATCAAGCAGATCGAAGCCGCAACCGATGGCCGCGTAACTGCCGAAATCAAATACGGCCTGGCCAGCCCGCCGGCACAATACGACCTCGTGCTTGACGGCGCCGCCGATTTTGCCTGGGTCTTCCACGGCTACACGCCTGGCCGTTTCACTGCCACCAAACTGATCGAGCTGCCGGGCTATGAGGGCTCAGCCGAGGCGGCTTCGGTTGCTTACTGGCGCGCGCATGAAAAGTTCTTCGCCCAGCAGAATGAGCATAAAGGCGTGAAACTGATCGGTCTGATGACCCACGGTATCGGGGTTCTGCACTCCAACACCAAGATCGCTTCGATTGACGAAATCAACGGCATGAAACTGCGTATCGGTGGCGGTGTTGCCGGTGATGCGGGTGCTGGCCTTGGCGCAACAGGCATCCGTGTTCCGGCCCCGAAAGTCTATGAAACCCTGGCTTCCAATGCTGCTGACGGCGTGATGATGCCGATGGAAGGCAAAGCCAGCTTCAAGCTTTTTGAAGTTGCCAAGCACACTTACCGCATGCCGGGTGGTTTCTATCGCGGCTCGTTCGCGCTAATCATGAACTCGGACAAATTTGACAGCTTGTCCGCTGCCGATCAGGAAGCCCTGAACGCAGTCTTTGGCGAAAACATGTCGAAGATGGCTGGTGGCGTCTGGGACGCGATAGACATGAAAGGCCAGGAAGCGCTTGACGGCACCGCCGACAACTCGCTGACCGAAGCCTCGGCTGAAGATGTAGCCAAGTGGAATGCAATCGCCACGCCGATCATCGAGAAAGTGACCGCTGAAGCCGCAGAAAAAGGCATTGATGCCGTTGCCGCTCGTGCGTTCATCGCAGAACAGATGGCGGCCTACTAAGGCGGCAACCACATCTGGTTTCAAAATTTGCAGGGCCCTTCGCGGGGCCCTGTATTGTAAAGGGATAAGGGCCTGACTGCGCTGGCGCAGAATGGGCTTAAGGGGGCAAAGCGATGTCAGAACCGGTCTTGGATTCAGAGGGCAAACCCGTCGGCGGCGAGATCAGCCTGCGTCAGCCCACGATCTTTCACTATATCACCGTGATCCCGACCTGGCTTGCTGCCATCACTCTGTTCGTGCTGATGACCATGACCTTTTTCGACGTCATCCTGCGCAGTGTGCTGAACAATCCGATTGAATCCGCAACCGAGATGACCCGGTTTTTCATGGCGATCATCGTCTTTTCCTCGCTGCCAATCGTGTCATGGCGCGGCAGCCATATCATCGTCGATCTGATGGACCCGCTGTTTTCCCGCCGCATGGCGCGGGTGCGCGATATCCTGATTGACCTGACCTGCGGCATCATCCTGTTCTGGCCCGCCAAGCGCGTCTGGGACTTGGCAGAACGCGCCCGTGATTATGGCGACGTGACTGAATACCTGCGCTTTCCACAGCACATCATCGGCTGGTTCATCGCGTTTTTTGCCTTCGCCACCGCCATTGTTTTTGTCGCGCGGGGCCTGACCCGCCTGTTCGCCCCATCCAAGGTGCCATCCTAATGATTGAATCTGTCATCGGCCTTGGCGCCGTTCTTATCCTTGTTTTCCTGCGCATGCCCATTGCCATCGCGATGGGGGTTGTCGGTTTTGTCGGCTATGCCGAGATGCGGGGCTTCAAAGGCTCAATCTCGATGGTGGCGCGGCTGGTCATCGACACCGCCCAGGATTACGGTCTGTCGGTGGTGCCGCTGTTCATCCTGATGGGCTTGTTCGTCAACAAAGGCGGGCTAAGTCGGGAGCTCTACCAGGTTTCCTACGCTTTTCTGGGCCATATGCGCGGCGGACTGGCGATGGCCACGATTGTTGCCTGTGCTGGGTTTTCGGCGATCTGTGGCTCATCCTTGGCGACCGCCGCGACCATGTCCAAAGTGGCGATGCCGCAGATGCGCAAGTATAATTACCACGACAGCCTGTCGACCGCTTCAATCGCGGCAGGCGGCACGTTGGGGATCCTGATCCCGCCCTCGGTCATTCTGGTGATCTATGGTCTGCTGACCGAAACCAGCATCGGCAAGCTGTTCATCGCCGGGATCATCCCGGGCCTTCTGGGCGTGCTGTTTTATCTGGCGGCGGTCAAATACACCATCATGCGTAATCCAGATGCCGGGCCTGCCGGGGAAAAATCAGACCTTAAAAGCCGGGTCAGTGCCATTAAGGGCGTCTGGGCCGTGCTGCTGCTGTTTTTCCTGGTGATCGGCGGGCTTTATGGCGTGCTTGATTTCTGGCCGCTGCACCTGACCTTTTCCCCGACCGAGGCTGCTGGCATGGGCGCTGCCGGGGCCTTCCTGATCGCCTTGTCGCGCAAAACCTTGACGTTTTCCGGGGTCATGCAAGTGCTGATCGAAACCGCGCAGACGACCGCATCACTGTTTACGGTGCTGATCGGCGCCTGGGTGTTTTCAAACTTCGTCAACCTCGCTGGCTTGCCCGAGGGCCTGCGCGCCGCCGTCAACAGCGCCGGGCTGGAACCGATGATGGTGATCCTGATGATCCTTGCCATCTATGTCGTGCTGGGCTGCGTGTTTGAAAGTCTGTCGATGCTGCTGCTGACCGTGCCGATCTTCTTCCCGCTGGTGACAGGCCTTGGGTTTGATCCCGTCTGGTTTGGCATTATCGTGGTTGTCGTCACTGAAATCAGTTTGATCACGCCACCCGTCGGGCTGAATGTGTTCGTGCTGAAAGGCGTGGTTGGCGATGTGTCGACCGGCACGATTTTCCGGGGTGTGACACCGTTCTGGATCGTCGATATCTTTCGCCTGGCCCTGCTGGTGCTGGTGCCTTGGCTGGTGCTGGTTTTGCCCAACTCGATGTAAGGGTTTTTGCTGGTAGCAGGAGCCTCCGACGGGGATATTTTTGAAAGAAAGAACGGCAGGTCCGGGTATCAGAGATGCCCGATTTGGTTTAGGAAATCGCTAAGCAGGGTGGCGTAGTCCTCGGGTTTTTCGACGCAGGGCAGGTGGCCAGCACCCCGGATCAGGGTGAAGTCAGCACCTGGGATCAGATCGGTCATTTCGCGCACCAGATCAGGCGGGGTAGACCCGTCTTCGCTGCCGGCGATGCCAAGGGTTGGCAGACGCAGGCGGGCCGTGCTGTCAAGCAGATCGGTGTCCCGGATCGCAGCCGAGCAGCCAAGATAGCCCTCAACCCATGTGCGGCACAGCATGTTGCGAAAGCCCGCCAGTTCTTCGGCCCGGGTGGTGTGAAATTGGGATGAAAACCATCGCTGTAGCGTGCCATCGGCCAAGGCCTCGATGCCACCGGTTCGCACCAAATCCATACGCTCATCCCAAATCGGGGGCGTGCCGATCTTGGCGCCAGTATTGGACAAAACCAGCCCCCGCACCAGATCAGGCCGCTCGGCCGCAAGGCCCTGGGCGATCATTCCACCGATGGACAGGCCGACGACGACAGCGTCTTTAACCTTGAGGGCGTCCATCAGTGCCGCCAGATCGGCCACAAGATCGCCCATGAAATAAGGCCCCTTTGGCCCATCGCTTAGCCCGTGGCCGCGTTTGTCATAGCGGATGAACCGCAGGCCAGCAGGCAGCAGCGGCATTATCTGATCCCACAGGCGAAAGTCAGTGCCAAGAGAGTTGGCAAAAACCACCGCTGGCGCGTCGGCAGCGCCCTGTTGAGCATAGTGGCAATTTATATCGCCCAGCCTGATCATCTGCATTCCGGCATCCTTTCAATCGACCTTGCTGCGCATTTTCCAGTGGAAATCCTTGGCGCAAAGTTTCAGTAATGTTTGTCAAAAGGTATCGCGAAAGGAAACCTGATGAAAGCTGCCGTTTGCCATGAATTCGGAAAACCCCTGGTGATCGAAAAGGTGGTCTTGCGCCCCCCTCAAACCGGCGAAGTCGAGGTCAAGCTGAAGGCCTGCGCGATCTGTCATTCCGATATTCTTTATGCCGAAGGTGCCTGGGGCGGGTATCTGCCTGCCGTTTATGGCCACGAGGCGGCGGGCCATGTCACTGCCATTGGCGAAGGTGTCACCGGATATGTGCCGGGGGATCCGGTTTTGGTGACATTGATCCGCTCCTGCGGGCATTGCGTCAGTTGTTCAGGCGGCCAACCTGCGCGTTGTGAAACCGGGGTTGACCGCATTAAAGGTCCGCTAAGCACGGTTGACGGCAAGCCGATTGAACATGGTCTGCAAACCGCAGCCTTTGCAGAAAGCGTTGTCGTTGATCAAACCCAACTGGCGAAAATTCCAGCAGATATACCAATGGATGCGGCCAGCCTGCTGGCCTGCGGTGTGATCACCGGCGTTGGTGCGGCAACTAACACAGCCAAGATCAGGCCCGGGTCATCGGTCGTGGTGATCGGGGCCGGTGGTGTTGGCCTCAACGCAATTCAAGGTGCTGCGATTTCCGGGGCCGCCAAGATCTTCGCGATTGATCTGTCCCAGGAAAAGCTGGACGCAGCCCGCGAATTTGGCGCAACACACGGGGTCTTGGGCAGCGAAGGCAAGCCGCACCGGATCGTCAAGGAAATGAATGGCGGGCGCGGTGTTGACTATGTTCTGGTGACGGTCGGGGCAATTCAGGCCTACCAGACCGCCCCGCAATATCTTTGCGTCGGCGGGATGCTGGTGATGGTTGGCATGCCGCCATCAGGCGCGAAGGTGACGTATGAGCCGGTGATGATGGCCGCCTCCTCGCAGGTCATGGTCGGCTCCAACATGGGCGATACAATGCTGTCGCGCGACATTCCTTACCTGATTGAGCTTTACAAACAGGGCCGTCTGAAACTGGATGAGCTGATTACCCGGCGCTACAAACTGGAAGACATCAACGAGGCGATTGCCGACACCGTTGCGGGCAATGCGCGGCGCAATGTGATCCTGTTTGATTGAGACCAGCCGCTAGCGCCGGTGCAGTTTTCGCAAGGCGCTGGCGGACATGCCGAACTCCCGGCGGAAGGCGCGGGCAAATACCGATTGTGACGTAAACCCGGTGCGCAGCGCAATATCCTGCGCTGATTGCGGGGTGTCGAGCACAAGTCGGCGGGCTTCTTGCAGGCGTAAGCCAAGGAAAAATGCGCCCGGTGCCAGGCCCAGTTCTTTCTGAAACAAAAGCTCAAGCCCGCGCCGAGACAGCCCGACCGCGCGGGCAATTTCGGCGGTGCTGGGCGGGTCTTCGACAGACCGGCCCATCAAGGCCACCGCCCGTGCCACTTTGGGGGCGGTGCGTTCCAGACGCGCGGTTGATACCGGCATTTGCGGGGCGGTGCTGGTTTTAATTTCTTCATAGATGAAGGCGCTGGCAACCGCTTCGGCCAGTTTCGCGCCCAGACGGCTGCGGATCAGGTGCAGCATCATGTCAATTGCGGGCGACGCACCGCCGGTGGAAAAGAACCGCCCGGAAATGGTGAACCGGTCGCGGACGACATTGATTCGGGGGAAAACCTCGGCGAATTCTTCCAAGTCTTCCCAATGGGTCGTGGCGGTCTGGCCGTCAAGAAGGCCAGTGCGTGCCAGGATCCAACTGCCGCCATCCACCCCGCCTATTGCCCGCATCCTGGGGGCAATATCGCGCAATCGCCGGATCAGGCCGGGGCTGGCATGGTCGATCAGATTGAACCCGGCAACGACGATCAGCACCTCAAATTCGGGCCGGGGTGTCAGCGGTTCGGTAGCAATGGCAATGCCCGAGGTCAGCACGATTTCACCGCCATTTGGCGACACAACCTGCCAGTCAAAGGCCGCTGATTGCGCGCGCCGGTTGGCCGCGCGCATCGGGTCGATGCAGGCGGCCAGCGACAGCATGTTGCTGTCAGGCAGGATCAGCACCCCTACCCGTAGGCAGCGACGATCTGGCGAGAATATGTTTTCTTCGCTATTCATCAATAACCATTCGTATTGCGCAAAACACGAAAAGGCAATCAGCGACATTCTTGCCCCAACCTCCGACTCGTTAACAGCAGGAAAACCCCTATGCCCTTAGAAATGAACCGTGAAGTTTTCATTACCTGCGCCATCACAGGCTCGGGCGGCACGCAAGATCGCAGCCCGCATGTACCGCGCAGCCCACAGCAAATCGCGGAAAGCGCGATTGATGCCGCCAAGGCCGGGGCGGCGATTGTGCATTGCCATGTCCGCGATCCCGAAACCGGTGCGCCGTCGCGGCGGCTGGATCTCTACCGCGAAGTGACCGACCGCATTCGTGAATCCGAGGTCGATGTCGTGTTGAACCTGACTGCTGGCATGGGTGGCGACATGATTTTCGGATCGACCGAACGGCCCTTGCCGCTTAGTCAGGAAGGCACCGATATGGCAGGGGCCGCCGAACGGGTGGAGCATGTCAAGCAATGCCGCCCCGAGATTTGCACCCTTGATTGCGGCACGATGAATTTCGCCGAGGCGGATTATGTCATGACCAACACCCCCGGTATGCTGGAAGCGATGGGCCGGATGATGACGCATATGGGCGTCATGCCCGAGATCGAGGCGTTTGACACCGGCCATCTTTGGCATGCCAAGCAACTGGCAAAAGACGGCGTTCTGAACGGCCCGGCGCTCGTGCAGCTTTGCATGGGGGTGCCTTGGGGCGCGCCGAATGATTTGAATACTTTCATGGCGATGGTCAATAATGTGCCGCAGGACTGGACGTTCTCGGCCTTCTCGCTGGGGCGTGATCAGATGGCCTATGTGCCGGCCTCGGTGCTGGCGGGCGGGCATGTGCGCGTCGGGCTTGAAGACAACCTGTTTCTGGATCGCGGTGTGCTGGCGCGCAACGACCAGCTGGTCGAACGCGCCGTTGGCATCGTTGAACGCATGGGTGCGCGCGTGATCGGCCCTGATGTGGTACGCCGGAAACTTGGCCTGACCAAACGGGCACCGGAATGAGGGCCTGGGCCTTGATCCTGGCCGCGCTGGCAACACCGGCCACGGCAGAAACCCCGGCCTGGGTCGGGTATTGGGCCGAAAACGCGGCCTGGTGCGCCAATGCGGGTGAGGTCGGTGATGAAACCCCAGACCTTTACGATCAGACCGGAATTTATGGCCTTGAGTGGAGCTGCGAGATCGACCAAATCACTGCCATTCCCGGCGGGTCGCGCTGGCATGTGACCACGACCTGCCTTGATGCCGGCGAGGAATTCAAGGCCGACAGCCTGTGGATCATCACCCATCGCGACCGGCTGCTGATCATTGATGAATACGGCAACAGCAATGACCTGCTGCGCTGCGCCAAGAAACCGGAGTAACCCGACATGACAAACAAGGCTGCAATCATCGGTGGCGGTGTGATCGGCGGCGGCTGGGCCGCGCGGTTCTTGCTGAACGGGTGGGATGTCAGGATTTTTGATCCGGACCCGGCCTCTGAACGCAAAATCGGTGAGGTTCTGGCCAATGCCAGACGCGCCCTTCCGGGGCTTGCCGATGTCGCGATGCCAGTGGAAGGCAAGCTAACCTTCTGCGCCTCCATCGCTGAAGCGGCGGCTGATGCCAGCCTGATTGTCGAGGCCGTGCCCGAACGGCTGGACATCAAGCACAAGGTCTATGCCGAGATCGAGGCGGTGAATTCTGACGGGATGATTGCCTCGTCAACCTCGGGTATCATGCCGACCGATCTGCAATCAAACATGGCCCATCCCGGCCGCCTGATTGTCGCGCATCCGTTCAATCCCGTCTATCTTTTACCGCTGGTTGAACTGGTTGCCGGTGCCAAAACTGATGCCCATCATATCGTCCAGGCCAAGCAGATTTATACCGGGCTTGGCATGTTTCCGCTGCATTGCCGGGTGGAAATCGAGGGCTTTCTGTCGGACCGCCTGCAAGAGGCCCTGTGGCGCGAAGCGTTGTGGTTATTGAAAGACAACGTCGCCACCGCCGAGGAGCTGGATGCAGCTATTGCTTATGGTCCCGGCCTCAGGTGGGCGCAAATGGGGACGATGCAGACCTTCCATCTGGCCGGTGGCGAAGGCGGTATGCGGGCGATGCTGGCGATGTTCGGGCCTTGTCTGAAATGGCCCTGGACCAAGCTGATGGACGTGCCGGACCTGACGAATGAGTTTGTTGAAATGGTCGGCGATCAATGCGACAGCCAAAGCGGTGACTTGCGCCCGCGCGATCTGGAAAAGATCCGCGACACCAACCTTGTGGCGATCCTGCGCGCACTTAAAGCCCAGAATTGGGGGGCAGGTCGGGTGCTGGCAGAAACCGATCAGCATTTGGCAGCCGGTGCCCCGGCGATTGATTATGCCAAGCCGATCCGCACGCTGGATCGCGTGGTGCCGGTCGATTGGACCGATTACAACAACCACATGAACGAGGCCCGCTATCTTGAGGCGTTCAGCAAAGCCACCGACCGTTTCATGGAACTGGTCGGCTGTGACGCGGCGTATATCGCATCCGGCGGCAGCTATTTCACCGCCGAAACCCATATCCGTCATCTGGATGAAGTCAGCGCTGGCACGCGGGTTCATGTGGAGACCCTGTGCCTGTCCGGTAGTGGCAGGAAAATGCATGTTTTCAACAGCCTCTACCATGAAGACGGCCATCTTCTGGCAACCGGGGAGCAGATCCTGATCCATGTCAGCCTGGAAAGCCGCAGCGCAACGCCGCCCCGTGCGGACATCGCCGAAAAGCTGGTGATGATCGCTGATTTGCACGCCAAACTGCCCCTCCCTGACGGGATTGGCCGGGCTATCGGGCAGGCGCGTTAAAGGATGGCGCGGGTTCTGGTGACGGCGGGGGCTTCGGGCATTGGCCGGGCGATAGCGGATGCCTTTTCTGATACCGGCGCGGATATCTGGGTGACGGATATTGATGCCGATGCCCTGGCGGCCCTGCCTGTCGCTTGGAAGAAAAGCCTGGTTGATGTGACGGATGAACCAGCGATGGCTAAGATGTTCGGCCAGATCGCAGCGGATTGGGGCGGGGTTGATACCCTATGCGCGAATGCCGGCATCGCCGGGCCGACAGCCTTGGTTGAAGACATCGCCCTTGCGGACTGGCAGCGCTGCGTGTCGGTCAATCTGGAAGGGGCGTTTCTGGCGGCGAAATATGCAGCGCCAATGATGAAGGCCCAAAAGAGTGGCGCGATGATTGTCACCTCCTCGACCGCCGGTCTTTACGGCTATCCCAACCGCGCACCTTATGCGGCGGCGAAATGGGGGGTAATTGGCCTTGCCAAAACTTTGGCGATGGAGCTTGGCCCTTTCAATATCCGCGTCAACACGATCTGCCCTGGTGCTGTGGAAGGCCCCAGGATGGAAGGGGTGCTGAGCCGCGAAGCGGCGGCCAAGAACATGACCCGCGATCAGGTCTATGACGGCTATGCTGCGGGCACCTCAATGGGGCGGTTCGTGAGCGCACAGGACATTGCCGAGATGGCAGTGTTTCTGGCAAGCCCAGCGGCGAAACTGGTGTCGGGTCAGGTGATATCGGTTGACGGGCACACTGTTAATCCGGACCCAAAAATATGATCGCCCTTAAAGCGGGGTGATCTGGGCCCGCCCGGCGATTTCATGCCGCAGGGCGGTCAGCTTGGCCTGGATGTCGCGGGCGTCGGTCACGGCCTCGCGCACCAGCCCGTCGAAATGCCGGGTGAAGATCCGGATGCGGCTGGTTTCGCGAAAAGCAATGTAATGCTGGCCCAGATACACCACCGCCAATAGCGGGCCATAAACCGTGATCGGCGCACTGAAAACCTGGCGCGCGTCAAACAGATACAGCCGCAGCGACGGATAAAACGCCTCCACCAGATGCAGCAACCGGTCAAGCTGATCCAGCCGGACGGCCAGCGGCAAGCCCCGGTAATATCCTTCGGCACGCGCGAAACTTTCCAGTTCGTGGATCGGCAGGGCGATTTCATAATCGGACTCGTGGGACACGAACCAGTCAAACTGGTCATCGACCGCACCGATGGCCTGGCGGGTGGTTCTGGCCAGTTGCGGGCCGTATTCCCATTTCAACATGTCGCCGGTTTTCAGCATATCCGGCAGGGTCGCGGGCACATGGCGGATTTTGTAGCCTGCCGCCTCGTGATGCCAGGCGTCGATTTGTTCATCGGCTGAACTGCGCTCAGCCTCGGTCAGGACAAGCTGCGCGTCAAGGACTTCGCCGGGGCGTTCTGGCCGGTCGGTCAGACCCAGCAGCCAATCGGCGCTGACCCCCAAAACCGCCGCACATTCTGCCACGACCTGGGCATTAGGAAGCCGCGCCTCTTTGCCGGACAGAAGCTGGGAAATCGTCGATCTGTCAACACCAACGGCCCTTGCCAAAGCGCTTTGATTGGTGGCATTAAGGTCAACCGCCCGGGCCAGGCGGGTGCGGAAAAGGTTGGCGCGATCGGTTTTGTCGGACTTTGTCATCGGGGGCGGGCCTGCAAGTATCGGGTTCTGTGGTTCATTCTAACAGATTATGAATTTATTCACAGATGTAGAATAAATGTTGCGCTTATTCCGAATTCTGCTGGACCCGGTCCTGTGGTAGTCACAAATCTGTGATATTTCAATGAACTGGACTCCATGAAACCCAACCCAATCCCGGCTGTTGAGGCCTTTACGATATTAACCATGCTGGGATGCTATTTGTTGTTTGCAGTCGCCACGGTTTGGCTGCCGCAAATATCGGTTCTGTTGGCGATTGGCGTGACGACATTCGCGATTGCCTTGCATTCGTCCTTGCAGCACGAGGCGCTGCACGGCCACCCGACCCGCATCGCCTGGATCAATGAATTGCTGGTCTTGCCGGCGGTCGGGCTGTTCGTCCCTTACCGGCGGTTTAGGACGTTGCATCTTGCGCATCACCATGATGAAATTCTGACCGACCCGTATGATGACCCTGAATCAAACTTCACCGATCCCGCGATCTGGGCGAAAACCCCTGGCTGGAAACAAGCTTTGCTGCGGCTGAACAACACCCTATTGGGGCGCATTCTGATCGGCCCGGGCCTGTCAACGCATGTGCTGCTGCGCAGTGATATCGGGTTGATCGCAAGAGGCGACAGGTCGGTTTTGATCGGCTGGGTCATGCATGCGCTGGGCCTGCTGCCGGTGATCTGGTGGGCAAGCAGCATCGCGACCTTGCCGGTCTGGGCCTATGTGCTGTCGGCCTATCTGGGCTATGGCCTGCTGAAAATCCGCACCTACCTGGAGCACCGCGCCCATGACGCCCCGTCCAGCCGCACGGTGATTGTTGAGGACCGTGGCCCGCTGGCGTTTCTGTTTCTGAACAACAATTACCACATCGTGCATCATAGCCACCCGGGTGAGCCGTGGTATCGGATGCAGGCACTTTACTACGCCGATCCCGAGCGGTATCGGCGCATGAACGGCGGCTATGTGTATCGCAACTACGCTGAGATCTTTCGCAAGCATTTCCTATGGGCGAAAGACCCGGTGCCACATCCTTTGATGAAAGCCCGCTAAGCGGCGCGGAAGGTCATCGCCAGGCCGTTCAGACAATGGCGCTTGCCGGTTGGTTGTGGGCCGTCGTCAAAGACATGGCCAAGATGGCCACCGCAGCGGCGGCAATGGACCTCGGTCCTTGTGCGCAGGAATTTGCGGTCTTTGCGGGTGCCGGTATTGCCCGCGATGGGCGCCCAGAAACTGGGCCAGCCGGTGCCGCTTTCAAATTTGGTCTTTGACGGATAAACCGCCAGATCGCATCCGGCGCAGTGATAATTTCCGCTGCGGGCTTCTTTCAGCAAATTCGATTTTTCACCCTTCAGGGTATTTGAAAACGGCTTTTCCGTTGCCTGTTCGCGCAGGACTGCGAATTGCGCCGGGGTTAGCCGGGCTTTCCAGTCCGACACGGTCCGGGTGATTTCAAACTCAGCCGCGTGCAGGCTGGTGGTGGGCAAAAACGCCGCCAGGCCAAAGGCAGCGGTGGATGTCAGGAATTGCCGACGATCTGGCATGGGAAGCTCCTATTTCTATGTGCTGGCCTTTCTTAGCCGGGAAATATGTTTCGTGGGGTCACATCTTCTCGACTGGTTGTGAGGGACGTGTCAGACAGGCGGCATGGAAGCATGGATCCCGATCACGATAGCCGCAGCGTTCGCGCAGAACTTGCGATTCATGCTGCAAAAGCACCTGAAGGCGACGCGGCTTTCGACTGGTGGGGCGACGTTTTCGCGATTTGTGTTTGCCGCACCCCTGGCGCTGTTGCTGGTGCTGGCATTGGTCAGCAGCGGCATGCGCGACTTGCCGGGTTTGAATACGCGGTTTCTGGGTTTTGCGATGGTCGGCGGGATCAGCCAAATTTTGGCGACGGTCTGTGTGGTAGCACTGTTTGCGGAGCGTAACTTTACCGTTGGGATTACGCTGAAGAAAACCGAGACGATGCAGACCGCGATCATCGCCCTGATCGTGCTGGGGGAAGCCGTGTCGGCCTGGGGGCTGATTGCCATTGCCATCGGGCTGGTTGGGGTGCTGCTGCTGTCAGACCCGCCAAAAACCGAAATACCACTGCGCTGGCAGGCACGGGTGTTTAACAAAGCCTCGGGGCTTGGGGTGCTGTCGGGCGCTTTGTTTGGGGTGTCGGCCACCGGCTATCGCGGCGCGTCTTTGGCGCTGGAGAGCGGCGATTTCATCATCCGGGCGGCCGTCACGCTGGCTTTTGTGACGCTGTTTCAATCGCTGGTGATGACTGCGTGGCTGCGCTGGCGCGAGGTTGGGCAGATCAGTGCGGTGCTACGCTCCTGGAAGGTGACGGCGCTGGTTGGGGTGACGGGGGTTATCGGCTCGCTCTGCTGGTTTATGGCCTTCACTTTGCAGAACGCGGCTTATGTGAAGGCGCTGGGGCAGGTGGAACTGGTGTTCACGTTTCTGGCGTCCTGGCTTGTGTTCAAGGAACGCAGCAATGGGCGGGAGATGTTGGGGATATTGCTGGTTGTGGCCAGCATTCTGGTGCTGGTTCTGTTTTTGTGACCGCCCGGAAGGATCAATGCCTTCGGCGAGGATATTTATAAAAGAAAGAAAGGCCCGGTTTGACGCGGGCCTTTTTGGTTCAGCGTTTGTCGTAGTAGAGGCCGACGACGTGTTCAGCTTCCGCAAAGAAAAGCCAGCGGGCGGTGAAAAGGCCGATCAGGTGTGAGGCAACGGCGATCAGGGCGAGTGCGTGGCTGAAGGGCAGGAACAACAGGACCGCGACCGGAAACAGGCCTAGCGTCATGGTTGAAATCGCCCTGAGTTTCAGCGCGTGTTTTCGCCCGACGATATGCACCATTTCCTTCATCAGATAGTTCGGGCTGGAATGCGGGCTTTCCAGTTGCCGGACCTTGCCGAGTTTACCAAGACCCGTGGCGGTCTCAATCGTGTGGCCGGCATTGGCAAACGCTTTGTCGCCCATTTGCCAGGCGGCCAGTTGCAGGGCTGTCAGCACCAAAAGCAGGATTGCCGCCATTGTGATCTGGCCCGCCAGAAGCGCGCCGCCAGCCAGCGAATAGGTCAGAAACAGCACTGGCGTCAGCGGCATGTTCCAGCGCGGCACGGTTTTCAACTGGTTGTAGATTTTTGACGTCGTGAACACCGTCAGCAGCGACAACACAGCCCCGACCCAGCCGGCGATTTGCAGGTTGGTGTCAAAAAAGATCAAGCCGATTGCGTAGGCGGCCATGACCAGGAGGGTTGCGACTGCGGACACGCCTTCGCGGCTAAGCCAGCTGGTGCGCCATTGCGAAAACGCTTTAATGGCGCGTTGCGGATTGCCCAGGTGCAGGGTCGAGGCGATCAGCCCGCCGACCGACAAAGCGTAGGCGATGAAGAAGAACCAGAACGCGGTCCAGCCGGTGACTTCGGGCATGCCAAGGCCAAGAAAGAACATCAGGCCAAAGCCAAGGCCGGACAGGGAGGTGAAGATGATAACGGAGGGAGCGGGATGCATCAGATTTTCTCCAGCGCTTTGTCAAGCCAGCCGAGAAAGCCGCCGGCCTGTTCTTGCATCGGTTCAAGATAAGGGGCCAGAAGGTCGATCTTGCCTTCGCCCGTGATATCGGTTTTTGGCCGTGGCGGCAGGTAGCGGTTGACCGGCTTGGTGCCTTGTTCGGGCATCAGTTCCATGCCGCCGCGCTCGGCCGTCAGTATGGATACGTTGCTGTCGGGATCGGCGAAATCGCCGAAATGCCGTGCGCCCGCCGGGCAGGTGCGCACGCAGGCCGGGACGCGGTCAACCTCAGGGATGTTTTCGTTATAGATACGGTCAACGCACAGGGTGCATTTCTTCATCACCCCTTCCAGCTTGTCCAACTCACGCGCGCCGTATGGGCAGGCCCAGGCACAAAGGCCGCAACCGATGCAACTATCCTCGTTCACCAGAACAATGCCGTCTTCGGCGCGTTTGTAGCTGGCGCCGGTCGGGCAAACGGTGACGCAGGGGGCATCTTCGCAATGCAGGCAAGATTTTGGGAAATGCACTGTCTGGGCATTGCAGCCTTCGGATTTCGCCTCGTAGGTGTGGACGCGGTTCAGAAAGGTTCCGACCGGTTCGGCCCCGTAAGCGTCGATATCGCTAAGGGGTGCCCCGTAGTTTGAGGTGTTCCATTCCTTGCAGTTGATCACGCAGGCATGACAGCCAACGCAGGTGTCAAGGTCGATCACAAGGCCGAGTTTTTTCTCGGTTGTTTGGGGTAGGGCAGTCATGCGGCGGCTCCGATGGCTGTTTCGGTAAACTGGGTGAGGTCATGATTGAAGCGCTCCGGTGCTTCCAGAAACGGTGCGTGGCCGGAGAATTCATAGAGGCGCAGATCGCCGTTTTCAGGCAGTTCCGAGGCGGTGATGCCGGTCAAAGGGGTGACGATATTGTCTTCAGCCCCGTGAATGACTAGCAATGGTTTGCTGAGTTTTGCGTAAACCGGCTGGAAATCCCAGTCATCGGCAAACAAGGCACGACGGACAAGTGGCGTGACGATCATGTTGGTTTTCAGGAAAGCCTGAACCGTGTCTTCAGGCAGGGGTTCATGGGTGCACTCGCGGATAAATGCCTCGGTCGCTGTGCGCAGGCGGTCGGTGTCATCGGTGTAAAGATCGCGGTTCAGTCCGGGGCTGGCGGGGCCGACCATCCAGTCTTGCCGCGCCTTGCCTATCGCCAGGATGCCCCCGGCCAGAACGACACCGGCAATCGCCGCATCGCCAAACTTGTCAAGATAAGACGCGATCACCCGGCTGCCATAAGACCAGCCGACCAGGACCGGGGCTTTCAGGTTCAAGCCATCAATCACCGCTTTGACATCGCTGGCCCAAAGCCCGGTATCGCTGTAGGCCTCCACTTGTTGTGGGGCTTCGGACGCACCATGCCCGCGCATATCCAGCGTCACCAGGCGGAACTTTTCGGCAAGCGGGGCTTGTGCGGCCCAGCAGCTGTGATCCTGCGACCAGCCGTGGATCAGCAGGATCGGCGGGGCGTTTTCCGGCCCCTGATCCGTCACATGCAACCGAAGGCCGCCGCCTCCTGGGATGCGGTGGATGCGCATCAGAGGTCTTTCCCGTAGGCGATGTCTTTCGGTCCCTTGCCGACCGGTGATTTCTGGGCCGGGAAGCTGGGCTGGCTGCTGCCGTTCGGGCGCTCCCCGACATTTTCGATTTTCACGCGGAGGTCAAACCACGCGGCCTGACCGGTGACGGGGTCCGAGTTGGCCCAGCGTTGGCCATTGCGTTTTTCCGGCAACAACTCACTGATCAGGTAGTTCAGCAGAAAGCCTTTGGTGGTTTCCACGGCGTCTTCTTCCAGCGCCCACGCCCCTTTGCGTTTGCCAATCGCGTTCCAGGTCCACATGGTTTTGCCGTTGAGCGCGTCCATCCGCACCACCGGCACAGTGATTTCGCCGTGATGCGAGGTAACCTTGGCCCAATCGCCTTCCTTGAAGTTGTGGGCTTCAAAAATCTCACCCGACACAAACAACGGATTGGCCCCGTGCAACTGCCGCAGCCAGGCGTTTTGGGTGCCCCAGCTGTGATACATCGCCATCGGCCGTTGGGTCAGCGCGTGGTAGGGGTATTCGGTGGTATCAACCTGCGTGCCCTCGTAGGGCGCCCACCAGATCGGCAGCGGATCCATCGCGGTTTCGACCTGTTCGCGCAGATGTTCCGGGGGCTGCCGGTCTCCGTGGCCTTGTGCGGCAAGGCGGAATTTTTGGATCGGTTCGACATAAAGCTGGAACACGTAGGGCTGCACCTTGTCATAGATGCCGCGCTCAACCGCCCAGTCCTGATAAGCGGCGTTCCAGGGTTTGAAGAACAGGGCTTCATCCGGAATGTGGTCGATCCAGAAGCCGCCGTTTTCGATATAGGCGTCGATCTGGTTCGGGTTCGGCTCGCCGCGACCACGGCCTTTGCCGTCTTTGCCACGAAAACCGGCCAGTGGGCCGACGCCGGGGCGGCGTTCGTGGTTTTGGATATAGTCAGCGTAATCCTTGTATTTGGCGCTGCCATCGTCGTTGACCATGCCGGGCAAGCCGAGCTTGGCCCCAAGCTGGATCAACGCTGATTGAAAGCCGCGGACGTCGCGATCCGGTTCGACCACCGGCCAGCGGATGCTGTCAGCGGCAGCCCCGGCCTCGCAGATCGGGCGGTCAAGCAGGCTGATGCAATCGTGGCGTTCCAGATAGGTGGTATCGGGCAGAATAAGGTCGGCAAAGGCCACCATTTCGCTGGAATAGGCGTCAGAATAAATGATGCGCGGGATGACATAGTCGCCGTTGTCATCCTTGTCGGTCAGCATATTCATGACCTCGCCGGTATTCATCGACGAGTTCCAGGCCATGTTCGCCATATACAAAAACAGCGTGTCGATCTTGTAAGGGTCGCCGGCATGGGCGTTGCTGATGACCATATGCATCAGACCATGCGCGCTCATCGGGTTTTCCCAGGTAAAGGCTTTGTCGATCCGGGCCGGGCTGCCGTCGTCTTTCAGGCACAGATCGTCGGGGCCGGTGACATAGCCCAGATGCGGGCCGTCAAGCGGCTTGCCCGGGGTGACGCCACAATGGGGTTTGGGATGGGCGGACACCGGTTTGGGATAGGGCGGTTTGAAACGAAAGCCGCCTGGCACCTCGACCGAGCCAAGCAGGATTTGCAGAACATGCAGCGCGCGGCAGGTCTGAAAGCCGTTGGAATGCGCCGAAATCCCGCGCATGGCGTGAAAAGCGACCGGGCGGCCGATCATACGCTCGTGCTTTTCGCCCTTCCAGTCGGTCCAGGGCTGATCAATCGTGATTTCCTGTTCAAACGCCACATGCGCCAGTTCAGCCGCCAGCCGTTTGATCCGATCCGCTGAAATGCCACATTCAGCGGCGACGTTTTCAGGTGCGAAATCATCGACCAGGTATTTTTCCGCAAGGATCTGGAAAACCGGGCGGTGGGTTACACCGGCCAGCCGGTAATTGCCGGCCATATCGGCCTTGATGCCGGGCGTGTCAAACGCAACCGGCTTGCCGGTGGCGCGGTCCAGCACCAGTTCTTTGCCCGCCTCGTCGCGCAGGAAAAGGCCGTGATCGGCGGAATCCTTGTCTTCGTTCACCAGGAACGGCGCGTTGGTATAGCGTTGCAGGTAATCCAGATCGACCTTGCCGGCCTTCAACAGCTCATGGATCATCGACAGGATGAACAGACCATCGGTGCCGGGCGTGATGCCGACCCATTCGTCGGCAATCGCGTTATAGCCGGATCGGATCGGGTTGACCCCGATCACCTTGGCGCCATTGGCTTTCAACTTGCCCAGACCGATCTTGATCGGATTGCTGTCGTGGTCTTCGGCAACGCCAAAAATCATGAACAGTTTGGCGCGGTCCCAGTCAGGTGCTCCAAATTCCCAGAACGCGCCGCCCATCGTATAGATGCCCGCCGCCGCCATATTGACCGAACAGAACCCGCCATGTGCGGCATAATTCGGGGTGCCAAAGGCCTGCGCCCACCAACTTGTCAGCGATTGGGACTGGTCGCGACCGGTGAAAAACGCCAGCTTTTCCGGGTCGTTTTCGCGCAAAGGCCGCAGCCAGCTGTCGGCGATGTCAAATGCCTCGTCCCAGGTGATTTCTTCAAACTCGCCCGAGCCGCGCTCGCCCACCCGTTTCAGCGGGGCACGCAGGCGCGAGGGCGCGTAATGCTGCATGATGCCGGCGCTGCCCTTGGCGCACAGAACGCCCTGATTGACCGGGTGATCGCGGTTGCCTTCGATGTATTTGACACGGCCATCCTTCATGTGGACGTTGATGCCGCAGCGGCAGGCACACATGTAGCAGGTGGTTTTGCGGATCTCGTCTGAGACCTCGGGCGATGTGTCGAGTGCAGGCTGATCGAATGCGGGCATAGATTTTCCTCGGGGTCCAGGGGCGGGAAGGTCAGGCGTGCCTGACGACATATTAGATCATTTGAATGTATGTAACTGATTGAGTCGCGGAATGTCCAGATTTCTGATCGGCGCAACCGGGATTTGCGGCCTCTTGTCACCCCTGTCCGCGGCTTGCCCGGCCCCGATGCAAAGGCCCTGGCGCAACATTGTTGCGTGCGCGGCGGGTGCGACGAAACAGGTATATGCAAAAGTTTGCATTTTAGCACATCCTAATATAGCCTGCTGCGACCACAAGCTGGTCAAACAAGGGAGTCCATAATGAAAAGAACTATCGTGACGGCGATCGCCGCCGCCCTGACGCTTGGCACATTTGCTGCCAGCGCCGCCGAAGTGAACCGGGTTTATATGCGCAAAGGCGATCAGGAAATCCGTGTATTTACCCATGAAGGCAAGTTGTTTTGCCGTCGCACCAGCGACGAGTTTGAGCTGTGCCACGGCATGGAAGAAGCCGGAAACGCCACCTATAAAGGCAACAAGATGAAGCATCCTGACATGCCCGCCATGATGACCTTTGACGGCACCGTCATCATCGGCGGCAACAAAAAGCTGAGCATCGAAGGCTGCATGATCGGCGGCGCGATCTGCGACAAAGAGATCTGGGACGAACAATAAGCCCCTGTCCCCGCTTCCCCCGCCTGCTTGCGCGTGGGGGGGGCGGATTTTGCCGGGGCTGTTAATCGTCCCGCGCCTGTTTTTCGGCAAGCGCCGCACGGGCGATCCCGGCCAGGGCGATGGATGCCAGTCGGGCCGCTGGCGGGTCTGACCGGCTGGTCAGCAACAGCGGCACGCGCGCACCTGTGATCAGGCCGCCAGCACAGCCGCCAGATAGATACACCAGCGATTTGAACACCGCATTGCCGGATACGATATCAGGCACGATGATGGCATCGGCGTCACCGGCAACCGGGTCATTATGCAGGCCCTTTATTGCTGCTGACTCCCGCGACAGGATAAGATCAAGCGCCAGCGGGCCGGAGAACGCAACGTGTTCAAACTGCTGCTGGGCCCAGATCTGCAATTCCCGCGCCTCAACCGCCGAGGGCATCGACGGCAGTGGTTTTTCTGAGGCCGACAGGAACGCAATTTTCGGATTGTTATTGCCAAGTGCAGCCAGCAGATCAATCACCGCCGTTGTGCAGGCCCGGCGAGTTTGAATATCGGGCGAAACGTTCACAGCCGCATCTGACACCAGCAATGGCTTGCCGCCATCGGGATGCGTAATGTGGAAGATATGCACCAGACGATTGCCGCTGCGCAGCCCGGCGCTGCGATTAAGTGCGGTTTTCAGGAACAGATCTGACGGGATCTGGCCCTTCATCAGAACATCGGCATCCCCAGCCCCGCAGGCGCTGGCGGCGATAAGCCCGGCCTCTTCCTCGCCTTTGGTTTCAAGGAGCGGATAGTCGGCGATGTCCCATTCCAGCGTGTCAGCCGCGCGCAGGATATCATCCCGCTCGCCGGTGAACATCGGCAACATGATGCCCGCCTCGGTCGCTTCCTTGGCCGCTTGCATTGGCAAATTGCCACCCGCCCGGGCGATGATCACCCGGGGCTTGGGCCGCATGCGCGCCAGTTGCAAAAGCTCAGGCGGGCAAACGGGCTTGCGCAGGCTAAGGAAAGGGGTGGGTTTTTGGGTCATGCCAATAGCCGATAACGCACCGCCGGGCCGTTGGATAAGCCCGGCAGCAAAGTCATCACGCGCCTGTCTGCGGGCGCATGTCGGAAGGATCAATCCCGGCAACCGAAACCGGTTTTTTCATCGCATCGCGGCGGAACGGCTCGCCCAATTCCTGGTTCAGCAAAACTTCGATGAAGGTGGTTTCACCCTTTTCCATCTGTGCTTTGATTGCGGCATCCAGCTTGTCGGTCAGGTCTTCCATGCCAAGGGCCTGCACGCCGTTGACGCCGCAAGCCTGCGCGATGCCGGCATAGGAAACGTCTTGGTCAAGCTCAGTTCCGACGAAATTGTCGTCAAACCACAGCGTGGTGTTGCGCTTTTCGGCACCCCATTGGTAGTTGCGGAAAATGATCATGGTGACAGCGGGCCAGTCATCACGACCAACCGACACCATTTCGTTCATCGAAATCCCAAAAGCGCCATCACCAGCAAACCCGACGACAGGTGCATCCGGGCGGCCGATCTTGGCACCACAAATAGCCGGGAAGCCATAACCACAGGGGCCGAACAGGCCGGGGGCAAGGTATTTGCGGCCCTCTTCAAACGACGGGTAAGCGTTGCCGATAGCGCAGTTATTGCCGATATCCGAACTGATGATCGCGTCTTTCGGCAAGGCTGACTGGATTGCGCGCCAGGCCATACGCGGCGACATTTTCGCAGGCTCGCGGTCGCGGGCGCGCTCGTTCCAGGTGGTGCCGGGATCGTCGTCCTCGTGATCCATCGAGGTCAGTTCCTGTGCCCAGGCGGATTTCGTCTTGGCGATGGTGGCCTTGCGCTCGGCGCGACCGGCATCCCCGGCGCTGGCTGACAAGCGATCCAGAATGCCGTTGGCGACTTTCTTAGCGTCGCCGACAATGCCGACCGTGACTGTTTTGGTCAGGCCGATCCGGTCCGGGTTGATGTCAACCTGAATGATTTTCGCCTGGCTTGGCCAGTAGTCAATGCCATAGCCCGGCAAGGTCGAAAACGGGTTCAGACGGGTGCCAAGGGCCAGCACGACATCGGCTTTGCTGATCAGTTCCATCCCGGCCTTGGAGCCATTATAGCCAAGCGGGCCGGCAAATAGCGGGTGCGAGCCGGGGAAGGCATCATTGTGCTGATAGCCACAGCAAACCGGCGCATCCAGGCGTTCAGCCAAGGTCATGCTGTCTTTGATCGCGCCGCCAATGACAACGCCGGCGCCGTTCAGGATGACGGGGAATTTGGCGTTCGACAACAGATCAGCGGCTGCATCAAGGGCGGCTTCACCGCCTGAGGGGCGCTCAAACTCAACGATCATCGGCAGGTCGATATCAATTACCTGGGTCCAGAAATCGCGCGGAATGTTGATCTGCGCCGGGGCCGAGGCACGCTTGGCCTGAAGGATCACCCGGTTCAGGGTTTCGGCGATGCGGGAGGGATCGCGCACCTCTTCCTGATAGGCAACCATGTCCGAAAATAACGCCATCTGTTCAACTTCCTGAAAGCCGCCCTGACCGATGGTTTTATTGGCGGCCTGCGGTGTCACCAGCAGCAGGGGCGTATGGTTCCAGTAAGCGGTTTTAACTGGTGTTACGAAATTGGTAATGCCGGGGCCGTTTTGGGCGACCATCATCGACATCTTGCCGGTGGCGCGGGTGTAGCCGTCGGACATCATGCCGGCATTGCATTCATGTGCGGCATCCCAGAACTTGATGCCTGCCTGCGGAAACAAGTCCGAGATTGGCATCATGGCCGACCCGATGATCCCGAACGCGTGCTCGATCCCGTGCATTTGCAGTACTTTTACAAACGCTTCTTCGGTGGTCATTTTCATAAGGCGATCCTTTGGCTGATTGGTGCGCGCGGCACACCGAAACAAATGACAAACTGGGGCTGTGGACCCCTTTCCCAAATCGTTATGCGGGATGGCTGGTCGAGTCGTTAGGGCCAGTTTTTTGCGTGGATATATCCAGTCGCATCAGCCCGCTTCGATTTCCTGCGATATCCGCCGCACGCCTTCGGGAATGCGCCCACTTTGGATCGACGAATAAGCCAAGCGACAGTACCGCGCGCCTTGTTCGGGGGCTGCGAAAAACGGGTTGCCTGGCTCGATCAAAACGCCCTGATCCAGCAGTTTTCGGCCCAGATGTTCCGTGTCAACGCCCTCGGGCGCTTCGACCCAGAAGCTGGAGCCGCCAAAACTGGCGCTGCCAGCCACCTTGAGGGCCGAGCTTGCAAGCGCCGCCGCCATCACCTTGCGGCGTTCATGAAACGCGTCGCGCATATATTTGACCATTGCATCGTAATGCCCGCGCGCCAAAAAATAGGCGGTGGTGCGCTGGATATGCCCTGGCGGATGCCGCAAAATCGCGTGTCGCAATGCGCGGGCCTGGCGGATAAACGGCTCCGAGCCGACCATGTAGCCAAGCCTTAACCCCGGAAACAGCGACTTGGAAAAGCTGCCGACATAGATCACGCGGCCATCTTCATCGAGGGATTTCAGGGCCGGTGTCGGGGCCTTCAGAAACGACATTTCAAATTCGTAGTCGTCTTCAACGATCAGGAAATCCCACTCGCGCGCCAGCCGCAACATGGCATTTCGGCGGCTCATCGGCATGGTAACTGTCGTCGGGCATTGATGGCTGGGGGTGGTGAACACCACGTCGATGTCCTTTGGCAGCAAGTCCGGTGGCATACCGTCAGCATCAACCGCGATTGGCACGCCCTCGCTGCCGGAGTGGCGCAGGATGTCGCGCAGGCCGGGATAGCCCGGGTTTTCAAACGCCACCCGGCGGCCGGTGCCAAGCAGGATTTGCGACACGATCCAAAGGGCGTTTTGCGCCCCGACGGTGATCAATATCTGTTCCGGCTTGGCCAGAATCCCACGGCGGGGCAGGGTGTGGCGGGCGATGAAGTTGATCAACTCGGGATCGTCGCGCTCGGCATAGTCCGAGGTCAGGCTGTCAAACTCTTTCTTGCCAAGCGCCTGATGCGCGCATAGCCGCCAACTGGATTGGTTGAACAGGTCGGGATCGGCCTGACCATAGATGAACGGATAAGGATAGCTGCGCCAGTTCAGGCGCTTTTCCACAAGCTTGCTGCCAGTATACCGACGCTGAATGACCGCATCCCAGTTGACGTTTTCAGAAATCGGCGTCGCCCCTGTGGCCACTTTGGGCGAGACCGGGGCCGTCATCGACACGTAATACCCCGACTTGTTGCGCGCGCTGAGGTAATCGTCGGCCACCAACTCGTTATAGGCCAGAGTGACGGTGATGCGCGAAATGCTTAGATGCGCCGCCAGCTTGCGCGACGACGGCATCTTTTCGCCCGGCACGAACCGGCCAGACAGGATGGCGCTGGCCACGATCTGCTGGATCTGGCTTTGCAGCGTGCCTTGAAAATTGGGATCAAGAAAGAAAGTGTCGGCGCCGATCGGCATAAGCCCCCCTGTTCTGGACTTATCCTACCGATTAAACTGGCCTCATGAAAGGGGCAAGCGTCAAAGGCGGCTGAAATTCGAGCGGCCCTCTTCGTTATAGAAATAGGGTACCCGGGCATTGCGGCTGGGGTCACGCAGATCGGACTCGACCTCGGCGAGGACAACCTCGGTGATGAAAGGCAGATCAAAGCTGCGGGCTTTTTCCAGTGGGATCCACTGCAGGTGGCTGAGCTCCTCACAGGCCTGGCTGAAATCGTCCAGATCGCTGACAACCCGGTCGGTATCGACCAGAAAGAACCGCGCATCAAACCGACGCGGCCGCCCCGGCGGGGTGATCGCACGAAACACAAAGCGCATCCCGGCACCGCTGGGCACGACGCCATGTTCAAAGAAACTGCGCCAGTCGTCTGGCACGCCCGCAGCCTGCGCCGCCGCATCATCGCGCGCTTCGCCCAGCAACAACCCGGTTTCTTCCCAGACTTCGCGGATCGCGGCCAGGATCAGGGGTTCGGCCAGCGCCGGGTTCGCCTCCGCCTTGAGGCGGGTCATGCATTGGTCTGAAAGGGCGGTCACAAGCGGCACATCCGCATCGGTCATATCCAGCGCGCCGCCAGGAAAAACAAACTTGTTTGGCATGAAAGCGGCGGAATGGCCGCGCTGGCCCATCAGGATTTTCGGGGCGGTGTCTTTGTCACGCAAAAGAATGACGGTCGCGGCGTCGCGCAAGGCGGCTTTGTTCATATCGGATCAACTGCTTTCGTTTTGCCGCCAGCTTAGGCTGTCGTGACAAAGCTTGTCCAGATCAGCGCTGCGTCATTTCGGTGCCGGCAAACCCGTGCATCCGTTTGGCCCACTGAATCGCCACGAACAGCCCCTTAAACCGAGGCAGCAGATAAAGCGCCAGCGCCGTGAAGCCAAGGGTGAACACCACCGCCAGAACCAGCGGGTCGGGACGAAACTCAGTAAAAACCAGCAGGATGAGGGGGGCCATCAGGTGGCCGCAAACCAGAATTGTCAGATAGGCCGGGCCGTCATCCGCCTTGTGGTGATGCAGTTCTTCACGGCAAACGCTGCAATGGTCGCGGGTCTTCAGATAGTTCCGCATCAACGGCCCCGACCCGCAGGACGGGCATTTCAACCGCAACCCACGCAGGATCGCCGGTTTCATCGGACGCGCGGGCAGATCGCCCGAAACTGTGTGATCAAATTGTTCCATCCGCCCCACATAGACCGGAATTCAGGTTTGAACACCATAACAAGCAGTCTTGCGTCCGGATGTCGCAAATACTTTTTTCAACAAATAGCGACGGAAACCTGCCCCTTCGCCGTTTGAGTATGTGAAGGCGCATAAAGCAGCCTTGTTAACAACGGAGAAGAGCAATGAAAAAATCGACATTTGCAGGTCTGATCACCGCCGCTACCATCGCAGCTGTGGGCGTCGCAGCCCTTGGCACAGCCGGCGCTTATGAGCGTAAAGGCGGCGGCGATGGCCATCAAGGCCCCCGGTTCAACTTCGAAATGCTGGACGCCAACAGCGACGGCAAGATCACCCCGGAAGAAATGGCCGAACACCGCGCCGCTGAATTTGATGCCCGCGATGCGGATGACGACGGGTTCCTGTCAAAAGAAGAACTGGCCGCCGCGATTGTTGAGCGGATGAAGCAGAACATGGATCAGCGGATCGACCGGATGCTGGAACGGCGTGATGCTGACGACGACGGCAAAATTTCGCTGGCGGAGTTGAGCGGCGACAAAAACGGCGCGCGCATGTTTGAACGTCTGGACAAAGACGGCGACGGTGCGATCTCGGCCGAAGAAATGGAAAACGGACGCAAAGGTTTTGGTCGCGGCGGGCATGGCCACGACAATAAAGGCCAGGGCAAACGTTGGCAGCAGCCAAGCGAATAATATGAAAAAACTTCGGTCCGGCATTTGAAAAACTGCCGGTCCGGTTTGCCCCTGACGGCAAAACCGGTTACGCAAACAGGACATGGATATGCCGCTGGATGCCCTTCGTGAAATTGGCGACGACGCGCTGTTGGTTCTGTATGCCAACGGTGATCGGGCGGCGGCTGCCGAATTGACCGCACGGTTGACGCCAATGGTTTTTTCCCTGGCGCGGCGTTTGCTGAACGACACTGCCGAGGCCGAGGATGTCACCCAGGAAGCGATGCTGCGCCTGTGGAAAACCGCCCCGAAATGGCGGCAAGGCGAGGCACGGATTTCAACATGGCTTTACCGGGTGACCACGAATTTATGCACTGATCGCCTGCGACGGCGAAGCGCCATCGCCCTTGATGACATCGCCGAGCCCGAGGATGATCGCCCCGACATCCCCGCACAAATGCAGACGGCGGCGCGGGCAAAGGCCCTGCGCACAGCCTTGCAGGATTTGCCGGATCGCCAAAGACAAGCGGTCGTGATGCGCCATCTTGAGGGTCTGGCAAACCCGGAAATTGCCGAGGCGTTGGATCTGAGTGTCGAGGCGGTCGAAAGCCTGATCGCGCGTGGAAAAAGGCGGCTTGGGGACTTGCTAAGCCCCCGAAAAGACGAGTTGGGACTGGAAAAATGACGGATAACAAACACATCACCGATGCCAAGATGGATGCGCTGTTGGATCAGTTCTTTCAGGCTGAAATGGCTGATGGGCAGGCGCCCTCAACAGATCTGATGGACCGCGTCTTGCGCGATGCTGAAACGGTGCAACAAGACAGGTTGGTAGGTCGCAAGGCCGAGGTGTCGAAACCACGGCCCCGGGCAAGCTGGCGTTTTGATTTCCTGGATGCGCTGGGCGGTTGGCAAACGGCGGCTGTGCTGGGGCTTTTCCTGGTTTTGGGCGTGTCGATCGGGTATGGCCAGCCCGATGGTCTGGGCGATCTGACGCAATCGGTGATTGGCGCGACCGGGCTTGAATTTGCAACGGGCGAGTATTTCTCGCTGGATGATCTGATGGCGGAGGGTTGAGAAATGGCTGATGAAACAAAGGCACCTGTCGCGAAAACCCGATGGGTGAAATACCTGTTGATCCTGTCGCTGGGGCTGAACCTGGCGGTTGTTGGGCTGGTCGGCGGCCACATCCTGCGCGGCGCCCCTGACCGCCCAGCCAGACCGGATCACGAGATCGGGGCGCTGGGCCTCAGGCTTTATTATCATGCGCTGGACGAAGATCACCGCCAGGCCCTCAACGCTGCGGTCAAGGATCGGCGGGGCCAATTTCATGCAGGCCGCGCAGCCCTGCAAGCCCATCGCCTGGCCCTTGCCGAGACGCTGGAAGCGGTTCCATTTGACGCAAGTGCCGTGCAGCAGATTTTGGCACAGCAAGGGGAATATGTCCGCGGCAATGTAAAAGTCGGCCATGATCTTCTGATCGAACGGATAGTTGCAATGTCGCCCGAGGCGCGCGCGGCGATGGCAGCCCGGCTGAAATCTGGCGACAAACGCAACCGCATGCGCTGATCTTGTGTGGCGCGCGTGGTCGCTGGTATCAGGCGGCTGAGTTGAACAAGGTTACCATGTTCCGCCCGTCTGATTTGGAACTGTAAAGCGCCTGATCTGCTTGCTGCACCAATTTTTCAACATTCGGCGCCTGCGACGTGCCAAGCGTAACGCCGATGCTGACCGTAATATCCACCCCATCGGGAATGCTTTCACAGGAAAATGGCGTGGTTTCAATGACATGGCGCAGTCGTTCGGATGCAATCCTGGCCTGGCCTTCGCTGGTGTCAGGCATGGCCACCAAAAACTCCTCCCCGCCGAGGCGTGAAATCAGGTCAACACCGCGCAGGTTTTCCTGAATGCGGCGGGCAAATTCCGCCAAGACCGTGTCGCCGCCGGCATGGCCATAAGTGTCATTCACGCGTTTGAAATTGTCGATATCCAGCAGCATAAGGGCAAATTCCTTGCCGGTTTCCCGCGCGCGCTGCGATATCTTTTCAAGATGCTGCTGGGCGTAGCGGCGGTTATATAGCCCGGTTAGCGGATCAAGGACAGCAAGGCGCAACGTGTCGGTGACGTTTTCGCGCAGCCGGTCTGAAATCTGCTTGCGATGGATTTGACTTTTCAGCCGCACAATCATTTCCATCGGGTCAAAGGGGTCAAAAATATAGTCACTGGCCCCTAGATCCAGCCCCTTCGCAGCCTTCTGCTGATCCCCTTCCGGCACCACCAGAATTATCGCAACCTGCCGACTTTTCGGACTGGACCGAAGGTGGGAGACAAGCCGCAAACCATCGCTAAACCGGTCCAACTGACTGTGGATGACAAACACGTCCGGCATGTCAGCCTCATCAAGGTTCTTAGCCGCTTCTTCATTGTTGGCGACGCGGCAGTCAAACCCAGAATGTCGGCCCAGGCTTCGGGCCCAGTCGCGCCCGGCTTTAGCATTGCTTGGCACCAAAACCACTGTGCCGGGCCGGTCGCTTTTTTGCCCCGGCAAATAGGACGGCGGCGACAGCCCAAGGTCTTGCGTCGTGCTGTCCCGCAGGCGCAATTCGTCCCGCATAAACTTGGCCCGCAACAGATTACGGACGCGGGCGAACAGGGCAAGATCGTTGATCGGTTTGCTAATGAAATCATCCGCGCCGCATTCCAGCCCGCGCAACCGGTCGCTGGTTTCAAACAGCGACGTGACCATAATGACCGGGATATGCGCGGTTTTCGGGTCGGTTTTCAGCTTCAGGCAGACGTCATAGCCGTTCATGTCGGGCATCATGACATCAAGCAGGATAAGGTCCGGCAAATCAGCAGCGGCCTGCTGCAACGCGGCCGCGCCGTTGTCGGCTTGGGTCACCTCATAATAGGCGGCGGCGAGTTTTGCGCGCAAAATAACACGGTTTGTCGCGATGTCGTCCACAATCAAAATGCGTCCTGACATAGGTTCTTCCCCAACTGAACCGCAGGTTTTTCGCGGCTGTTCTGATCAATGGGTCGATTGTGGCTGCAAGACGTTAACAAATCCTTTAACTTTTGGAGCCAATGTAAGTTTGAACCAGGCAGGGCATAATGAATCAAACTCAGGCAGAAAAGGTTGCACTTCAAGCACTTAACTGGCTTGCCAGCGATGATGAGCTGGTGGGAATGTTCCTGGATACAGGTGGTGCAAGTGTTAACGATCTTAAGCAAATTGCCAATGATCCAGCTTTTTTAGGCTCGGTCATGGATTTCGTTTTGATGGACGATTCCCTGATCATGCGGTTTTGCGACGCCCACAATCTGGCCTACGAAACCCCGATGCTGGCGCGCCACAGCCTGCCAGGCGGTGAAATGGTTAACTGGACCTGACTAACGGGCGACGGCCGCCCTTTGCGTGGATTTATCAAAGAT
>CAYXXQ010000002.1:39350-43476 GCA_964469075.1 uncultured Rhodobacter sp. | reverse complement strand
CGCTCTTCTTCCAGCTGCTTGCGCTCGTCCTCGGTCAGACTGTCGTTTTCCAGGCTGCCGCGCAGATCGGCCTCGGACCGCTGGTTGCGTTTGGGCGTATCGGCGGCGTCTTCCACTGGCGGACGCTGTTCCACCAGAATATCCGGGGCCACGCCCAGCGCTTGGATCGACCGGCCCGACGGGGTGTAATACCGCGCCGTGGTCAGCCGCATCGCGCCATCACCCTGAAGCGGCATGATCGTCTGGACCGAACCTTTGCCGAAGCTTTTGGTGCCAACGATGATTGCCCGGCGATGATCCTGCAACGCCCCTGACACAATTTCCGAGGCCGAGGCCGAGCCGCCGTTGATCAGCACAACAATCGGTTTACCTTCCGCCAGATCGCCCGGCACGGCGTTATAGCGTTCGCTGTCCTGCGGTTCACGACCCCGGGTCGAAACGATCTCGCCCTTGTCCAAAAACGCGTCAGACACCAGAATGGCCTGGTTCAGCAAGCCACCGGGATTGTTGCGCAAATCCAGAATAACACCGCTGACACTTTCCATACCGCCAGCCTCTTCTACAGCCTGTTTCAGACCGCTTTCCAGGTTGGGATAGGTCTGATCGGTGAACGAACTGATCCGCAAAACAACCGCATTGCCTTCCAGCCGGGTTTTCACCGCAGCGATCTTGATCGTGTCGCGAATGATTGACACGTCAAACGGATCGTCCACACCTTCACGCACCACGGTAATCACGATTTCCGACCCAACTGGGCCGCGCATCAGTTCCACCGCCTCATTTAGGTTCAGGCCCAAAACCGGCTCGCCATTGACATGGGTGATGTAATCGCCGGCTTCTATACCCGCCTCGTCAGCAGGAGTGCCGTCAATCGGTGACACCACTTTCACAAAGCCGTCTTCCTGGGTCACTTCGATGCCCAGACCGCCAAATTCGCCGCGCGTCTGCACCTGCATCGAGTCGAAATCTTTCGGCGGCAGATAGCTGGAATGCGGATCAAGCGAGGTCAGCATTCCATTGATCGCACTTTCGATCAGATCGGCCTCGTCCACCTCTTCAACATACTGGCTGCGGATACGCTCGAAGATGTCGCCAAACAGGTCAAGCTGTTCATAAGTCGATTTCTTCCGGCTCGCCTCATCAGCGATCAACGGCCCCGCCACCTGTGAGGTCAGGAGCACACCTGCAACGGTTCCACCGATTGCGGCCATCATATATCGTTTCATTGTCCTGTCCTGTCTACCTGTCTGCCAGAGCGAACCATGCCCCGGGATCGACCGCTTCGCGATCCTGCCTTATCTCTATATAAAGCGTTTCCTGTCGGATTTCGCCACTTCCTTCTGATGCTTCGGCCAAAAAATCGCGAACTGCGGGCTCCTGGCCACTCAGCAACCCTACCGGATCGCCTGCTGCAAGAATCTGACCGACCTCACCATATACCTGTCCTAACCCGGCGAGAACTATCAGGTAACCCGCGCTTGGCTCAAGGATAATCACATTTCCGTAGTCCAGAAACGGCCCACGATAGCGAATTGTCGCCGCAAACGGCGTTGTCACCAGCGAAATCGGCGGCGCTGACAGCAGCATCCCCGGCCGACGCAGCCCGGCCGCATCCGCCTCATTGAACCGCCGCAGCAGCGTTCCAAATACCGGCAAGGGCAGTTGGCCCTTGGCCGCAGCAAAATCCTGCGGTGCGGGATCGGCGCCTTCAAACGGCAGATCGGCCAGGCCTTGCGCAAACCCGGTCAGGGTTTCGCTGTCACGCGCCAGGCTTTCAAGCTGTTCGGGATCGGCCAGAAACCGGCGCGGCAGATTTGTCCGCTCCCCTATTGCCGTGGTCAGCGCGACACGGGCATCCTGCACGCCTTTCAGCCCTTCTTTCAGATCGTCCTGCGCGGTTGTCTGCAAGGCCTGCAACAGCACCAATTCCTGCAATTGTGCGCGCAATTCTTCGGCCTGACGGTGCAAGGCCGGGGTCACTTCAGACAAAACCTGCCCGGACCGGGCGGTGCCAAGCGGCCCGGACGGATGGATCAGCAATAACGGGGTTGAGGCCCGTTGCAGCGTCTGCAACACCCCCAACAAGCGCGAGACTTGATCGCGCCGGGCGGCAAATTGCAGCCGCAGGCTTTGTTCCTGAATGGCAGCCTTGCGCAGGGAAGACCGCATCGCCTGCAACCCATCCTCATAAGCTTTCACCGTGCGGCTAAGCGCCTTGACCCGATCCCGCGCCTCGCGGGCATCAGACAGCGCGCGGGTGGCGGCCTTTAAGTCTTCGGCGGCTTTGCGGGCCGCGAAAACCGGATCCGTATTGGCCAGCGCCATGCCCGAAAACAAGGGCACTTGCAGGCCTGCAATCAGGCCGATAGCAAGCAATATGGCCCGGATAACCGTCATCCCGCCAATAGACTTTCGCCCGTCATTTCAGGCGGTTGCGGCAATCCCATCAGGTGTAGCAGCGTCGGCGCCAGATCCGCCAGCCGACCACCTGCGCGCAGACCGGCACCCTCCGGCCCGCCAACCAAAACGACCGGCACCGGATTGGTGGTATGCGCGGTATGTGGCTTGCCGGTGTCCGGGTCCACCATCGTTTCGCAGTTGCCGTGATCGGCTGTGACGATCATCGCACCGCCAACCCGTTCCAACGCCCGAACAGCCCGGGTCAGACCACGATCCACTGCTTCACAAGCAGCAATCGCAGCCTTCAGATCGCCGGTGTGGCCGACCATATCGGGGTTTGCGTAATTCACCACGATCAAGTCATAGCGCTTTTCAATCGCCTGCACCAAGCGTTCAGTCACTTCAATTGAAGACATTTCCGGCTGCAAATCATAGGTGGCAACCTTCGGGCTTTTCGGCATCATCCGGTCCTCGCCCTGTTCGGCGTTTTCTTCACCGCCGTTCAGAAAGAAGGTCACATGCGGGTATTTCTCGGTTTCCGCCAGGCGGAACTGGGTTTTGCCATGCTCAGCAACCCAATGCCCCAGGGTGTTAACGATGTTTTCCTTGGGAAACAGCACATCCATGTAAGCATCATGCGCCTCGGAATAGCTGGCGAACCCGGCCAGTGCCGCCAGTTTCGGGCGACAAGCCACATCAAAAGCGCTGAAATCCGGCTGACCGATGGCGGCCATGATCTCCCGCGCGCGATCGGCGCGGAAGTTCAGGCATAAAACGCCATCGCCGTCCTTCATGCCACCATAGCCCTGCAAAACCACCGGCGTTATAAACTCGTCACTTTCACCCAGATCATGCGCCGAGGCCACGGCATCAATCGGCCCTGCCGCCTTGCGCCCCCGCGCCCGGACCATCGCGTTATAAGCGCTTTCCACCCGCTGCCAGCGATTGTCGCGATCCATCGCGTAAAACCGGCCAATGACAGTGACGATCTCAACCCCACTTACAACCTCAGCCTCAAGCCGTTTCAGATCCGCAATGGCCGAGCCCGGCGCAACATCGCGCCCATCCGTCAGCGCATGCAGTTTCACCGAAATCCCGACCCCGGCAAGAATATTGGCCGTGGCAATCGCGTGATTGATATGCGCGTGCACGCCGCCTTCGGAGATAAGCCCGATCAGATGCGCCGCGCCGCCCGAGGCCTGCATCGAAGCTATAAATCGTTTCAGCCCCGGATTATCTTTCAGACTGCCATCGGAAATCGCCAGATCAATTCGCCCCAGATCCATCGACACCACCCGACCGGCGCCGATATTCATATGCCCAACCTCGGAATTGCCCATCTGCCCAACCGGCAGACCGACATCAAGACCGCTGGTGATCAGCGTCGCATTGGGGCATTCCGCCATCAGCCGGTCATAAGTCGGCGTCTGCGACAGCGCGACCGCATTGTTTTCAACCGCATCCCGCAAGCCCCATCCGTCAAGAATACACAGAACAACGGGCTTGGGTGGGGTCATTTCACGGTCCATAACTGTGCGCTTTAACAGGGGTTTTCCCTTCAATACGGGCCGGGCCCGGCAACCGCAACTGCAACCACCAAAACGCGGCGATTACACCCGGTGATACGGGCTGCCTGAAAGGATCGAGGCCGCGCGATAAAGCTGTTCACATAGCATCACCCGCGCCAGCATATGCGGCCAGACCATCTTGCCAAACGACAGCTCCG
>CAYXXQ010000002.1:27377-39250 GCA_964469075.1 uncultured Rhodobacter sp. | reverse complement strand
AGCATCACCCGCGCCAGCATATGCGGCCAGACCATCTTGCCAAACGACAGCTCCGCGTCGGCCTGATCGCGAAACGCGGCATACAGACCATCGGCACCGCCGATCACAAACGCCAGATCCTGCCGCCCCTGATCACGATATCCCGCCAACAGATCTGCAAAATCAGGCGAGGGCATGACTTTGCCGCGCTCATCCAGCACACAAACAAGCGCACCTTTAGGCAGGGCGCGCTGCAACAAAGCGGCCTCGGCAGGCTTGCCGCCGCCTTTCTTATCCTCAACCTCGATCAGATTTGCCGGGCCAAGGCCCAGCGCACGACCGGTCTTGTCAAACCGGTCTAGGTAATCGTCAATCAACTGCCGTTCCGGTCCCGCCCGAAGGCGCCCGACGGCGCAGATATGAACCCGCATTCAGGCGTTGGAAGGGGTTGCTGCTGTCATCTTGGCTGGCAACCACATCTTTTCCAGCTGATAAAACTCCCGCACTTCCGGGCGGAACAGATGCACAACCACATCGCCGCAATCCAAAAGAACCCAATCACCGTTATCCTTGCCTTCCATGCGACAGCCCCGGCCAAGGTCACCCTTCAGCCGGTCGGACAGCTTTTCAGCCATCGACACCACCTGGCGCGAAGACCGCCCCGAGGCGATCACCATATAATCCGCCATCTCGGATTTGCCGCTCAGGGCAATCGGGATGATGTCTTCAGCTTTGTCGCTTTCCAGGGATTGAAGAACAAGACGCAGCAATTGACTGCCGGGCTTGTCATCATCTGAAATCGCCACCGCAATTTCAGGGGCAGCCATCGCTTGGGCTGCATCAACACGTTCGGACAGAACGATGTCCTCCTTTAAAGTCGCGCCACAAATGAAAGGCCTTGACGCCAAGCCCTGAAGGCAAGGTAACATCGTCAGGGCCAATTCTCAAGATTGGGCGTCTGTGAATAAAACGCGGACTTAACTCCGCACCAGTTTCTCATAGCTGGTCGAGATATCTTGCGCCAGTGCGCCGACCTCGAAATTATAGTCGCCGATCTGCCCCACCGGGGTCACTTCGGCGGCGGTGCCTGTCAGCCAGCATTGTTCAAAGCTTTCAAGTTCTTCCGGCATGATATGCCGTTCGTTCACTTTGATTTGACGGTCTTTCAGCATACCGATCACGGTTTGCCGGGTCAGGCCGTTCAAAAAGCAATCCGGCGTCGGAGTGTGGACTTCGCCATTTTTGACAAAGAAAATATTCGCCCCGGTCGCTTCGGCAACATAACCGCGATAATCAAACATCAACGCGTCTGAGCAGCCCTTCGCCTCGGCCGCGTGCTTGGACATCGTGCAGATCATATATAGCCCTGCCGCCTTGGCGTGGCAGGGGATGGTTTCCGGGCTGGGCCGTTTCCATTTCGAAATATCCAGCTTTGCACCCTTAAACTTGGCATCGCCGTAATAGTTGCCCCATTCCCAGGCAGCAACCGCCATGCGCACCGGATTGCGCGCCGCAGCGACACCCATATCCTCGCCCGAGCCGCGCCAGGCAACCGCCCGAACATAGGCATCCTTCCAGCCGTTCGCGGCCAGAATATCGTATTTCGCCTTTTCGATCTGTTCGACCGTCCAGGGAATTTCAAAATCAATCATCTTGGCTGAGGCCCGCAACCGCTCAGAATGTTGCACGGATTTGAAGATCGTGCCGCCATAAGCGCGCTCCCCCTCAAACACGCTGGACGCATAATGCATTGCATGCGTCAGGATATGCACATTGGCATCGCGCCAGGGTATGACTTTGCCATCCATCCAGATATGCCCGTCACGGTCATCATAAGCACCAGCCATAGCACCCATCCCTTTTTCAATTTTCGCAGGCCTACCCTTGCGAATTTTCCAAATGTTGCGCAATTAGGTCCACTTCGGACATTTAATTACGTGATTTCGGCGATTTGCTAGCATTTGATTCTTGGAATGTCAACAAGACTGACATAAAGTGATCCCGACCACGACCTCTAGACAGATAAGTGAGCGTAAATGCAGGATCGGGGACATCCCAGCCAGCCGGGCAGCGGCGAGAACCTCCTTTTTCTGACGGATGAACAGTTGCGCAAGGGCATCGAAGCGATGTTTTTCGCCTATCGCGGCTTCACCGCCGACCCCGATCGGATTTTAGACCATCACGGCTATGGCCGCGCCCACCACCGGGCGATCCATTTCATCAACCGAAGCCCCGGCACCACCGTCAACAACCTGCTGGATATCCTTGGCGTCACCAAGCAATCGCTGAACCGGGTGCTGCGCACATTGGTTGAGGACGGCCTGGTCGAAAGCCGGATCGGCCATCGCGACAAACGCGAACGCCACCTGCATCTGACAAAGAAGGGCAGTACCCTGGAACAGGAACTGTCCGAAGCCCAGCGCACCCGCATGCGTGCCGCTTACCGCGCCGCGGGGCCGGACGCGGTGCAGGGGTTCTGGATGGTGCTTGAACAGATCATGGACCCGCAGATGCGCAAACTTTTTAACGCTGCCAAGGATGCTGGATAATATGGCCGATCTGAACGACGCCCATATCATGATCGTCGACGACGACGAACGTATCCGCGGCCTTCTGAAGAAATTCCTGGCCCGCAACGGCTATTGGGTCAGTTCGGCCCGCGACGCCGCCCATGCCCGCCGCCTGCTGCAAGGGTTGGAGTTTGACCTGATCGTCCTGGATGTGATGATGCCCGGCGAAGACGGCCTAAGCCTGACCCGCAGCCTGCGCGAAACCCTGCAAACGCCGATCCTGCTGCTGACCGCCAAAGGTGAGGCCGGGGATCGTATCAACGGCTTTGAGGCCGGGGCCGATGACTATCTGGCCAAACCGTTTGAGCCGAAAGAACTGCTGCTGCGAATCAACGCCATCCTGCGGCGCGTTCCCAAGGCCGAGGTTGAAAACGAGGTGCCCAAGACCCTGCATATGGGTCAGATCCGCTATGATCTGACGCGGGGCGAAATGTGGCTGGGTGCCGATCTGGTCCGCCTGACCGCCACCGAAAGTGCGCTGATGCGTATCTTTTCCGGCAGCCCGAACCAACCCGTCAGCCGCGCCAAACTGGTCGAAGACCTGGGCCGCGACAAAGGTCAGGCGCAGGAACGCGCGGTCGATGTCCAGATCACCCGCCTCAGACGGAAACTGGAAACCGACCCCAAACAACCGCGCTATCTGCAAACAGTGCGTGGGGCCGGATATATGCTGGCACCGGACTGATCCCGGGCCAGACTCCGCCGCCACGCGGGCTGATAAAGGTTGACTTTGCCCCCAAAGGCCTTATGTGCAGGTGCAGCATTCGGGCAAACCACAATAGGTTCGCCCCCTAGCGCTGAGCTTTCCTTGAAACGATGTTCAGATCAATGCTGCGACTGACCTTGCGGGCCTCCATCCGTTTTGTCTTGTCGCAATCGACAAGCACGTGATGCGGGTGGCCTGTGGTCGTCGGCAAAACCCTATCTAAGAAAGACATATTGTGAATTTTACTGACCTCGGCTTGAAAAAGCCGATCCTTTCGACCCTTGCCAAGCAAGGTTACGAAACCCCGACCCCTATTCAGGTTCAAGCCATCCCGCCGATCCTTGCAGGCCGCGACGTCGTTGGCCTGGCTCAAACCGGCACCGGCAAAACCGCTGCATTCACCTTGCCGCTTCTGCATCGTCTGACCGGTCAGGATCTGGCTGGCGGCTTTCGCGCCGTCAGGGTTCTGATCCTGTCGCCGACCCGCGAACTGGCCCAGCAAATCGAAACCGCCGTGCGCACCTATGGTGGCAGCATGGGCCTGCGCACCGCCTGTGTCGTGGGCGGCGTGCCGATCAAACGCCAGATCAACGCGCTGAAAAACGGCGTTGATATCCTTGTCGCCACCCCCGGCCGTCTGGAAGACCTGTTTTCCCAGCGCGTTGTGAAGCTCGACAAAATCGAAACCGTCGTGTTGGACGAGGCCGATCAGATGCTGGATATCGGCTTCATGCCCGCCATCCGCCGCATCCTGGGCCACACCCCCAAGAAACGCCAAACCCTGTTGTTCAGCGCCACAATGCCCAAGGAAATCAAAGCCTTGTCGCATGACCACCTGAAAGACCCGGTTGAAGTTGCTGTTGCCGCTGTTGCTGCAACCGCTGACCGGATTGACCAATCGGTGATGCACATGCAGGCCGGAGACAAGCCTTCGGCCATTGCCAAACTGGTGAAAACCCACCCCGGCAAACGCGTGATTGTGTTCACCCGAACCAAACGCGGCGCTGACAAGGTCGTGCGCAAGCTGAACGCTGAAAACCTTGGGGCCGAGGCGATCCACGGCAACAAATCCCAGGGCCAGCGTCAACGTGCCCTGGCGGCGTTCAAAACCGGGTCAACCCCGGTGCTGATCGCCACCGACATCGCCGCCCGTGGCATCGACGTGCCAGGGGTTGAGCTGGTGGTGAATTACGATCTGCCAAACGTACCGGAGAGCTATGTCCACCGGATCGGCCGCACGGCGCGCGCCGGGGCCTCGGGCCTGGCGGTGTCGTTCTGCGCAACCGATGACGTCAAACTTCTGCGCGACATCGAAAAGCTGATCAAGATCCAGATCCCGGCCCTTGCGGTCGATGGCTCGGCC
The DNA here is from genome assembly GCA_964469075.1 of uncultured Rhodobacter sp. Taxonomy (GTDB): domain Bacteria; phylum Pseudomonadota; class Alphaproteobacteria; order Rhodobacterales; family Rhodobacteraceae; genus UBA5972. Next base: position 34,632 of record CAYXXQ010000002.1, on the reverse strand, counting down.
ATTCCGGAACGTCAGGCATCGCCAACGCCACGCGGTGCGAAACGCCCGCAAGCCGATGGCCAGAAACGTCGCCGTCGTTATTCCGGCGGACGCAAGAAGGCCTCAGCTTAGATGCAATTGCTGCGTGCAGGCGGCGGAAACTTCCGCCTGCACCTTTTGCCTGTCTTGCCGACGGCAAACCGATCGCCTAACGTCGCGCCATGACGACTGCCCTTTACACACATCCCGACAGCCTGTTGCACCTGACACCCCCCGGCCACCCAGAATGCGTGGCCCGTCAGGAGGCGATTGACAAAGCCCTGTCAGCACCCGATTTCGCAACCCTTCTGCGCCTTGAAAGCCCAATGTGCCAGGACGCCGATATCCTGCGCTGCCATCCGCAAAGCCACCTTGATACCATCCGCGCCGCCAGCCCGGATCAGGGATATCGCGCGCTTGATGCTGACACCCACATGTCCCCCGGCAGCCTGTCCGCCGCGATGCGTGCGGTTGGGGCCAATGTCGCCGCCGTTGACAAGGTGATGCACGGCGAGGTTGCCAATGCCTTTATCGCGATGCGCCCACCCGGCCACCATGCTGAAACCGCCACGCCGATGGGGTTTTGCTTTTTCGGCAATATCGCGATTGCCGCCAAACATGCGCTCGATCACCACGGTTTAAGCCGCGTCGCCATCATTGATTTTGACGTTCACCACGGCAACGGCACCCAGGATCTGGTCTGGCGTGACGAACGGATTCTGTTCGCCTCGACCCACCAGATGCCGCTTTATCCCGGCACCGGCGCACAAAGCGAGACCGGCGCGCATGGCAATGTGCTGAATGTGCCACTGGAACCCGGCGCAAACGGGCAACAGTTTCGCCAGAAAATGCGCGACATCGTTTTGCCCGCCGTTACCGCCCACCAACCCGAAATGCTGTTCATTTCCGCAGGTTTTGACGCCCATCGCGACGATCCCCTGGCCAACCTCAACCTGGTTGAGGATGATTTCGTCTGGGCCACGCATCAGATATGTGACATTGCCGATACAAGCGCGAAAGGGCGGGTGGTCTCGACCCTGGAAGGCGGTTATGATCTGGCGGCACTTGCAGCCTCGGCTGCGGCCCATATTCAGGTTTTGATGGAGCGGGGGGCATGACGGAAAAACCGGTTGCCAACATGACATTTGAGGACGCGATGGCCGAACTGGAAAAACTGGTTGGCCTGCTTGAAAGCTCGGACGTGACGCTGGAAGACAGCATACGGCTTTATGCGCGCGGCGAAGACTTGAAAAAGCATTGCGAGGCAAAGCTGAAAGCGGCTGAAGAAAAGGTCGCCCAGATCACCCTTGGCGAAGATGGCGCCCCTACCGGCCTTAAACCCGTGGAAGGTCTCTGAGCATGTTCCGGGATGCGCTGGCTGCCCATTCTGCCCGGGTCGAAACCTGCCTGACCGGCATGTTCAACGACCTTGGCGACACGACCCTGGCGCGGTCCATGCGCTATGCGGTTCTGTCCGGCGGCAAGCGTCTGCGCGCGTTTCTGGTGCTGGAAGGCGCCCAACTTTATGGGGTGCGTCCGCAACATGCCGACCGCGCGGCAGCGGCGGTGGAATGTATCCACGCCTATTCGCTGGTACATGACGACCTGCCCGCGATGGACGACGACGATCTCAGGCGCGGCAAACCCACCGTCCACGTCAAATGGGACGAAGCGACCGCGATTCTGGCCGGGGATGCCCTGCAAACGATGGCATTTGAAATCCTGGCCTCCCCTCGCACCACCGCGGATACCAGCAACCGGCTGCGGCTGATCACCTCGCTGGCCGAGGCATCAGGCGCGCGCGGCATGGTTCTGGGCCAGATGCAGGACATCGCTGCCGAAACCGCAAAAACTCCGCTGACGCTGGATCAGATCACCCAGTTGCAGGCCAACAAGACTGGGGCGCTGTTCACCTGGGCTGCCGAGGCCGGGCCGATCATGGGCAATGCCAATACCGGCGTGATGCGCGCCTATTCGCAAGCCATCGGTCTGGCGTTTCAGATCACCGACGACATTCTGGATGTGACCGGCGATGCCGACATCGCCGGGAAACGCCTGCAAAAGGACAAGGATGCCGGCAAAGCGACCTTCGTGTCGCTGCTGGGCCTGGATGGCGCCCGTCAAAAGGCCGAGGAACTGGTCGAACAGGCCTGCGACGGCCTTGAACTTTTCGGCGGAACCGGCGACAACCTTCGCCAGATGGCCCGCTTTATCATTGATCGCGATATGTGATAGGCACGGCCTGACACGCACGTGCCCAAGGAATAAACAACCGTCATGGACCAGCCTCGCCCGCAAACCCCGCTTTTGGACAGGGTGAAAACCCCGGCCGACTTAAAGCAGTTTTCCGATGCGGACCTGACAGCGCTGGCGCATGAATTGCGGGCCGAAACCATCTCGGCTGTATCCGTCACCGGCGGCCATCTTGGGGCCGGGCTTGGCGTGGTTGAACTGACGACGGCCCTGCATGCCGTGTTTGACACCCCGCGTGATAGGCTGATCTGGGATGTTGGCCACCAGTGCTATCCGCATAAAATCCTTACCGGGCGACGAGACCGCATCCGCACCCTGCGTCAGCCGGGCGGCTTATCTGGCTTCACCAACCGCGCCGAAAGCCCTTATGACCCGTTCGGGGCGGCACACAGCTCTACCTCTATCTCGGCCGCATTGGGTTTTGCGGTTGCGCGCGACCTGGGCGGTGCGCCGGAAATCGGCCTGGGTGATGCGATTGCGGTGATCGGCGATGGCTCCATGTCCGCTGGCATGGCGTATGAGGCGATGAACAATGCCGGCCATCTGGGCAAACGTTTGTTTGTCATCCTCAACGACAACGAAATGTCGATCGCGCCGCCGGTTGGCGCAATGTCGGCCTATCTGTCACGCCTTTATGCGGGCTATCCGTTTCAGGAACTGAAAGCCGCCGCCAAGGGCGCTGTCAGCCTGTTGCCCTCCCCGTTTCAGGAAGGCGCACGCCGGGCCAAGGAAATGGTGAAATCCATGACCGTCGGCGGCACCCTGTTTGAAGAGCTCGGCTTTTCCTATGTCGGCCCGATTGACGGCCACGATATGGAACAGTTGCTGGCCGTCCTGCGCACCGTTAGAACCCGCGCCACTGGCCCGATGCTGATCCATGTGCTGACCCGCAAGGGCAAAGGCTATGGCCCGGCCGAAAGCTCCGACGACAAGCTGCACGCGGTTGCCAAGTTCAACGTTATGTCCGGCAAGCAAAAAAAGGCCCCGTCCAACGCCCCCAGCTATACCCGCGTGTTTGCCGAAAGCTTGCTGAAAGAAGCCGAGGCTGACGACAAGATCGTCGCCATCACCGCCGCGATGCCCGACGGCACCGGCCTTGATCTGTTCGCCGAACGCTTCCCCAAACGCTGTTTTGACGTTGGCATCGCTGAACAACACGGCGTCACCTTCGCCGCCGCATTGGCTGCTGGTGGCCTGAAGCCTTTCTGCGCGATGTATTCGACATTTCTGCAACGCGGCTACGATCAGGTTGTGCATGACGTCGCCATTCAGGGCCTGCCGGTCCGCTTTGCCATTGACCGCGCCGGATTGGTCGGGGCCGATGGCGCCACCCATGCCGGGTCATTTGACATCGCCTACCTCGCCAATTTGCCGGGCATGGTCGTCATGGCCGCCGCCGACGAGGCTGAGCTGGTCCACATGGTCGCCACCGCCGCCGCGATCAACGACGGCCCCTCGGCCTTTCGCTATCCGCGCGGCGAAGGTGTTGGCGTCGACATCCCCGAAAAGGGCGAGGTGCTGGAAATCGGCAAAGGCCGGATGATCCAGCAAGGCAGCCGCGTCGCCATCCTGTCCTTTGGCACCCGCCTGAAGGAAGTTCAGAAAGCCGCCGAAGCCCTGGCCGCCAAGGGTATCACCCCCACCATCGCCGACGCGCGTTTCGCCAAACCCCTGGACCGCGACCTGATCCTTGATCTTGCCAACAATCACGAGGCCCTGATCACCATCGAAGAGGGCGCAGTTGGCGGCTTTTGCAGCCATGTCGCGCAATTGCTGGCGGATGAAGGCGTGTTTGATCGCGGCCTGAAGTACCGCTCAATGGTGTTTCCCGATGCATTTTTGGCCCAGGACAGCCCCGACGCCATGTACCAATTGGCTGGGATGAACGCCGACGCCATTGAAACCAAAGTCCTGGCAACCCTTGGCATCGCCACCGTCGCCAGCCGCCGCGCCTGATCCTTGCGGCCCTTGGCCCGCGCGGCTAGAGTTTGCGAAATTCAGGGAAGGAGGCCGAAAATGGCCCAGACATCGCACAGTATCATCACGTTTCGCTGGACGGTGTTCCTGCTGGCCCTCGGCTTCTGGTTTTACCAGTTCACCCAAACCTCGCTTGAGGCATTTGGCTGGCAGTTTCGATTTCTGACGATCTGGGGTCTGACCGCCTATGTCGTCACCGCCTGGATGATGCTGCGTCTGTCGCTTGGGAAATCCGACAAAACCTATAACGGGTTCGTCTCGGCCACCGTGGTTCTGGGGGCTATCGTCGTCTTCATGTACTGGCGTTTGTGGTTTATCGACCCGAAACTGGTCAATTCCAACGGGCCGATCATCTGGTATCAGGAATATTACCTGCACGCCTTAGGCCCGGCCCTGATGATGATCGACGCCTTCTTCATACTGGGCGCGTTTCACAGCCTGAAACGCAGCTTCCTGGCGGTTGCGCCGATCTTTCTAGCCTATACTGTCTGGATCGAATTCCTGGTCCAACCGCTGAACTCCTTTCCCGAAGGCAAAATCGCCAATGGCCTGCCTTATCCTTTCCTCAACGATATGGAACAGGGCGATCGCATGGTGTTTTACGCCACAACCATCGGCACCGCGCTGGTTTTCCTGCTGATCGGCTGGGGCATTGCGCAGTTGCTGCGCAGATTTTGGCCCAACCCGGCCTAACCCGGCCTAACCCTGCGACATTTACTTCCGATTCGGCGTTTTTTTTGCTAGATTGCGCCACAAGAAACTAACTGAGGCCTGAAATGCGATCGGTACTGCATCTATTCCTTGCGCTTGCGGTTGCGCTAAGCTTTTCCGCATGCTCCAAGTTCAAGTCCTATAACGGCCCCGAAGTCACGCGGGTCGTGGTGATGAAATCCAGCCGCAAAATGTACCTGATGCATAATGACGAAGCGCTGAAGGTGTTTGACATCGAACTCGGCTTCACCCCGGTGGGCCATAAGGAAATAGAGGGCGACGGCAGAACCCCGGAAGGCCGCTATATCATTAACCGGCGCAACCCGAATTCAGAGTTTCACCTCAGCCTAGGCATTGATTATCCCAATGTGGACGACATCGCCAACGCCCGCAAAATGGGCAAATCCCCCGGGGGTGACATTTTCATCCACGGTGGCCCAAACCTGCTTCGCGACCGCAACAAAGTCGATTGGACCTGGGGATGTATCTCGGTGACCAATAAGGAGATCGAACAAATTTACGCGATGGTGCAAACCGGCACCCCGATTGACATTTTCCCCTGACCGCCTGCCTTGACCTGCATTTTTGCAGGCGCCTGCGCTCAGACAACGTAACTTGATAGGTTTCGGTTCGCCCGAAACACTCGGCAACGATCGCCCGCACCTGCGGGATCGTCGGTATCTGGGTGTTTCCGGCGATGAATGACCGTTGTCGCAAGCCTACTATTTTGAAGGAGTGTTTTCATGCAAACCCTCAGAAACGCCCGCCCGATCGCCTTGCTTGGCGCAGTTCTGTGCCTGCTTGCCGGGCTTGCCCAGGCAGGCCCTAATGGATCGGTTTTCGAATTCATCGGCCCAAGCGGTGTTGGCAAAACCACCCTGATACGCGTGCTGCACGGCCCGGTCAGCCCGTCGCGCATCACCATCCACACCGATGGCGAAGATGGCGCCGTCTATGCCGATCTTGAGGCCGGGCGCGTTCTGGTTGTCGATGACAAGAACAAGGAAATCATGGATATCGGCAAAATGGCCGAAAGCATGCGCAGATCCGGCCTGATGCCAAACGCCGGCGATGTTGGCGCCGCCAATGCACAACTTGATGCCGCCCATGAGGTTTTGCGCAAACAGCTGGAACAGATGCTGGCCAACATGCCGGAATCCCAACGCCCCGCCGCGCGTGCCGCCCTTGAAAAGCAATTTGGCCTGACCGCAAAGCCGAAAAAGAACAATCGCAATTCCAGCGCTATGCGGATTGAACAAACGAATGACACTGACAGAATTCAGAACATCGAGGTCAGGCTGATTCAGATATTCCAGGGCAACACATTGCTGACCGAGGTGTGGGAGGCCGATCCAGACGAAATCGAAGGCGGCGAAACCCTGGTCGCAGCCCTTGATGCCCTGTCCGCCTTGATCACTAAAATCGCCGGTGATATCATGCCCAGCGGCGATCAATCCCCATTTGGCGGCAACCCGTTCCTGTCGGGACTGCCCGAATTGTCAGGCTTTCCGGTGCATACGATTGTCTACGCACCTGACGGTTCGATAGAAGACGAAAGCTTTTTGGAGTCTGCCAGCAACCGCGATCTGGACCCCGACGCGTTTGAGCCGCCTAGTGGATACCGCCTGCGAACGATGCCTTAACCCGCTCTAGCCGCCAAACACCTGCGTCCACCAGATCTTGCCGTTCACTTCCTGAAACCAGGCAACGCCCATATAGCGCGCATCCGGGTGCATGATGATGTCGCGTGTCGCGGCTTCTTGCATCCAGGCCGCCAAAGTCTCAACATCACTTTCAAAGCTTTCGGAAATGTTTTCGCCCAGCATCCGCCCGGCATATCCCGTCCGCGCCACCCGGTCGATCGGCGAAGAGCCGTCGGATCCGAAATGCCAGGGCCGGTTCTGCACCGACATGTCACGCGCATGGGTGGCCGCCGCTGCGGTCAGTTCCGCTGACAGCTCCACCGGCTGCAAACCACTGGCCGACCGCAACGCATTCACAGAATCAAGCACCCGAAACGGGATTTTCTTGTTCTCAAAGCTGCCGATCCGAAAAACCCCGGCCCCCGGCCCATTGGTTGCCCCGGTCGTTCCAAGGCAGGCCGACAGAACAAACATTGCGGTCACAAGTGCAGCGGTAAGGCGTGTCATTTTTATCATACCAATCCAGAGGCTGTTTCCCATCCTCCCTACCCCTTTCTTGAATCGCTTTCAAACACTTGCCTGATTTACTAAAGGAAATAACACCAGTTTGATTTGAAACTGAGGCTTTAAGGCAATAAGTCTGTCGTAAACCC
>CAYXXQ010000002.1:286-27277 GCA_964469075.1 uncultured Rhodobacter sp. | reverse complement strand
CTGCACTACTGGTCCGAGGATGGCGAAACCTACAAATTGTTCCCGACAAGCGTGCCGGTGACCCCGGAACTGACAAAACTTGGCCGGACTCAGATTGTGCGCAAACAAGTTGGCCCGGAATGGCGGCCAACCCCGAATATGAAAATCCGCAATCCCGAATGGCCCGACTACATCGGCCCGGGTGAGGACAATCCCCTCGGAACGCACGCATTGTATCTGTCTTGGAAATATTACCGCATCCACGGCACCAATGACACACGGAAAATCGGCCGTCGTTCATCCAATGGTTGTATTGGCCTATATAACCAGCACATCTCGGAACTCTTTGAATTAGCTAAAGTAGGCACACAGGTGTTGCTTATTTAACGACATCCAGCGAAACCTGTATTTGTCTTTCGCCATGAAGCATTGCATTTGAAAAATATTGCTGCTTAAAAACGAAGACGAGGTACAGTCTTGGGTGCCAGTCGTTGGGTCTAATGCCTTCACCCATTAAACGGCAGGCAAAAATTTTGGAGGATACTATGAAAAAAATCGCTCTCGCAGCCGCGCTTTCACTGGCAGCAACTTCGGTATTTGCCGGTTCGGTCGACACCGTAATGATGGACCCGGTTGTTGTTGAAGAAGCAGCGTCTTCTTCGGCTGGTGGCGTTCTGCTTCCGCTGATCGCACTGCTGGTTATCTGGGCAGCACTGTCGTAAGACACGCTTTTTCAGAATTCCGGGAAAGGCAGCGTCTACGCTGCCTTTTCTCTTTTCAGGGGGCGCTTTCAACCGGATGATTCGTCTTCCAGCAACGCCTGCAACCCCTCACGATAGGTCGGATAGATCAGCTTCACCCCCAGTTCATCCTTGATCCGATCATTTCTCACCCGCTTTGATTCGGCATAAAAACTACGCGCCATTGGCGTCATTTCTGCGGTGTCATAGGCTACCGTTTCGGGCATTGGCAGGCCCAACATCTCTGCCGCAAGGCCGATCACATCCTCAGGCGCGGCCGCAAGATCGTCACACAGATTGTAAATCGCCCCGGAATCTGGCGCGTTGATTGATGCGTGCAACACCTGCGCGATATCTGCCACATGAATGCGGCTGAACACCTGACCATGTTTGATGATCCGCCGCGCCGTCCCGGCCCGCACCTTGGCAAACGGCCCACGCCCGGGGCCATAAATCCCCGCCAGACGGAAAATATGCAACGCCAGCCCGGTCCGCGATGCCAGGGCGCCCCAAGCCGCCTCAGCCGCGACACGCCACTGGCCGCGCTTTGTTGCTGGTGTCAGGGCCGTGGCCTCGTCAACCCAACCGCCCTGATGATCGCCATAAACCGCCGTCGTTGACAGATAACCAAGCCAGTCCAACCGCCCCGCCTGGGCCGCAATCTGATCCCCCAGCGCCAGCAAAACCGGATCACCGGCCTCCCCCGGTGCGGCAGATAACAGGATATGACTGGCCGCAGCCAAATCATCCGACAGGTCTCTGCCCGGCCAAATCCGCGCCTCAACCCCCATCGCGGTCATCGCGTCGAGCTTATCCTGACTGCGCGTGGTGCCAATCACCCGCCACCCGTCATCCAGCAACTGCCGCGACAGCGCCGCCGCCGAATAGCCATGCCCAAACACCAGCATCACCTTGCCCATACTGCCCCCATCTTTCTTTCCCAAATATCCCCGCCAGAGGCTCCGACCTCGTCAGCCCGGCAATTGTTCCATCGCCCAGGCCGCGGCCTCAGCCACAACCGCATCCGGATCGTTCACCAAACCTGCCGCCACCGGCCGCAGCGCCGCCAAACCGGAATTGCCAATCGCATAAAGCACATTGCGCACAAATCGGCTGCGGCCAATCCGTTTCACCGGCGATTTGCTGTACATCGCCCGAAACTCGGCATCATCCAACTGCGCCAACGCTGCCAGTTTCGGTGCATCAAACCCGGCACGGGGGTGATACCCGGCTTCAGACGCCACGCGGGCGTATTTGTTCCACGGGCAGACCGCCAGACAATCATCACAGCCATAAATCCGGTTGCCCAGCAACGGCCGCAACGCCAGATCGACCGGCCCTTCATATTCAATCGTCAGATAAGAAATGCAGCGCCGCGCGTCCAACTGATAAGGTGCCACAAAGGCCGCGGTCGGGCAGACATCCAGACAGGCCCGGCAACTGCCACAATGATCAACCTCGGCCTCGTCTACAGCCAGGTCTGCGGTGGTAAAGATCGCCCCCAGAAAGAACCAACTGCCAAGCTGCCGACTGACAAGATTGGTGTGCTTGCCTTGCCAGCCCAACCCCGCCGCCTGCGCCAGCGGCTTTTCCATCACCGGTGCCGTATCCACGAACACCTTGATTTCCGCCCCCGGAGCCTGGTCGATCAGCCAGCGCCCCAGCCGTTTCAGCCGTTTTTTGACCAGATCGTGATAGTCGCGGTTTTGGGCGTAAACTGAAATGGCCCCGCGATCCGGCTGTTCCAAAACCGCCATCGGATCGTGGTCCGGGCCGTAGTTCTCGGCCAGCATCACCACAGACCGCGCCTCAGGCCACAAAGCCGACGGATCGCCGCGCCAGGCCATCCGTTGTTCCATCCAGCCCATTTGCCCGTGATACCCGGCCTCGACAAACCGGGCCAGCCGTGCTGCTGCCCCTGGGATGTCACCGGGCCTGCAAATCCGAATATCGGCGAAACCTTCGGCCAGGGCCGCCGTCTGCAATTGCGCTTTCAGCCCGGTCAAAAATCCAAGTCCGCATAATGTGGCGGCTGCGGAAATCCGGGGACGTTATCCGCCAGCAAAGATCGAAAGGCCGGGCGCGATTTGATCGTCGCATACCATTCCTTGACCCCTGCATTGCGGTTCCAGTCCACGTCGCGGATGTAATCAAGGCAAGACAGATGCGCCGCCGCCGAAAAATCCGCCAAGGTCATGCGGTCCCCCGCCAGCCAGCGCCGCTGTTCCAACAGCCAGCCGATATAATCCAGATGGTATTTGATGTTACGCGCACCCGCTTTGACATTGGCACTATCAGGATAACCCGATTGGGTGATCTTTTTATTCACCCGCTCATAAAGCAGATTGGCCGTGACCTCGCGGTGAAACTTGTCGTCAAACCAGAAATTCAGCCGCCGCACCTCAGCCCGTTCGCCGGGGGTTGCGGGCATCAAGGCAGGTTCCGGGTGAACCTCTTCCAGATATTCACAGATCGCGCTGCTTTCGGACAAAACCAGACCATTGGCGCGCAACACCGGCACCATGCCCGCCGGGTTCATCAAGGTGAAATCCTTGCGCTTTTCCCAATAGCGTTCTTCGACCAGCTCAACTTCGATCTTCTTTTCAGCCAGAACCAGCCGCACTTTGCGGCAAAACGGCGATAGGGGAACGTGATATAGTCGGTGCATTTGGCCCTGCTCAGGAGATTATCTTTCTGCCTGTTTGCCCCTATGGCGGCGAAACTTCAACTATTCAAAACAGGCTGCGCGCCCATCCGCCGCTATCGTCCGCGCCCCATCCATGATCGACGCCGTCCGCTTGCGCGTAGAAACGCTTGGATTAACCGCCGAGCGGCCTTTGGGGCTAGGCAGCACTGCTGCCAGCCGCGCGGCCTGCAACAGGCTTAAATCGGACGCCTTGACGCCGAAATAATGCGGCCCGGCAGCCCCGACCCCAAACACGCCCTCGTCAAGCTCGGCCACGTTCATGTAAACCTCGACGATCCGGCGTTTTGACCAGAACAGTTCGATCATCAGGGTCATTTCCGCCTCCATTGCCTTGCGCAACCAACTGCGCGCAGGCCACAGGAACACGTTTTTGGCCACCTGTTGGGAAAGGGTCGAGGCCCCGCGCAACCGGCCACTGCCTCTGGTCACAACCGCCCGGATCGCGCCGAGGTCAAACCCCCAGTGCTGGCAGAAATTCGCGTCCTCGGCTGCGACAATCGCCCGCGCCACATCCGGTGACACGGTCTCGATCGCCACCCAATCCTGCTTGATCCCCCCCAATCGACGGGATTCGCTTAACATATAAAAATTGGTCGGCGGATTGATGAACGCAAAGACAAACACCACCAGAGCCTGAAACGCCAGCACGGCCCAGAACCCGCGCGCGGCGATCTTGACGCCCGCGCGCAGCCAGTCCCGCACGCGGCGCAACCGTCTTTGCGCAGGGCTTTCTTTCGCCTTGCCGCGTTTTCTTACAGGCTTTTTTGCCGGTTTCTTTTTACGCTCTGCCACGCCCCATCATAGGGCGCGGCACAGCAATAGAAAAGCGGCTTGCTCTGGGACGGTGCCCTTAAAATCACGCCGTCAATGCGTCACTGCCTTCTGCTGTCAGCGGATGCGCCAGATGTGCCAACATCTCTTTCGGGCAGATTTGCAGGAAGTTCGCCAGTTCTTCATCCCAGTTGCGCAGGATATCACGGGCCCGGGCTGACCGGCTTTCGGTCAGATGCTCTACAATCAGCGACTTCAGCTCACCAACCCAATGGGCGTTGCTGACTGCACCCACCACCAGTGATTCGGTGTTGATGTGATCGCGCGCACGGCCCTCAGGATCGTAAAGATACGCCATGCCGCCGGTCATGCCCGCGCCAAAGTTCATCCCGATTGTTCCAAGGATCACCGCGACACCGCCGGTCATATACTCACATCCGTTGCTGCCACAGCCTTCAACCACCACCTTGGCACCGGAGTTGCGCACCGCAAACCGTTCTCCGGCGCGACCATTGGCAAACAACTTGCCGTCAGTTGCGCCATAAAGAACCGTGTTGCCAACGATGGTGTTGTCCGCTGCCACAAGCGGTGAGGCAAGCGGCGGCCTGACAACGATCATGCCCCCCGACAGGCCCTTGCCGACATAGTCATTGGCATCCCCCGAAACCTCAAGCTTGAGGCCAGGGGCCGCAAACGCGCCAAGCGACTGCCCGGCACTGCCCGACAGTTTCACCGTCAAATGATCGGGCTGAAGATCGTTGCGCATGCCAAAGCGGCGCACGATATGGCTGGACACACGGGTGCCGATGGTCCGATGCGTGTTCTGCACCGAATAGGACAGTTGCATCTTTTCGCCGTCCTTGAAGAACGGTTCCGCATCGCGCACGATATCCGCGTCCAGCGTATCGGGCACCACTTGCCTGGGCTTCTTGCGATCGTATTTGATCGAATGATCTTCATCGACCGCGATCAGCATCGGGTTCAGATCCAGATCATCCAGATGGGCCGAGCCACGCGAAACCTGCGTCAGCAGATCGGCCCGGCCAATAACCTCGTCCAGCGATCTGGCACCAATACTGGCCAGGATTTCCCGCACTTCCTGGGCATAAAACGTGATCAGATTCACCACCTTATCCGCCGTGCCGGTGAACTTCTTGCGCAGGCGTTCGTCCTGCACGCAGACCCCTACCGGGCAGGTGTTGGACTGGCACTGCCGCACCATGATACAGCCCATCGCGATCAGCGCGGCGGTGCCGATGCCAAACTCCTCGGCACCCATCATTGCGGCCATCACAATATCACGCCCCGTGCGCAGCCCACCATCGGTGCGCAAAGTTACACGATCACGTAAGTTGTTCATCGCAAGCACTTGATGTGCCTCTGTTAATCCCATTTCCCAGGGCAGGCCTGCGTACTTGATACTGGTCGCTGGACTGGCCCCTGTGCCGCCATTATGGCCGGAAATCAGAATGACATCGGCCTTGGCCTTCGCCACCCCAGCCGCAATCGTCCCCACGCCTGAGCTGGCGACGAGTTTCACCGTTACCTTAGCAATGGGGTTTATCTGCTTGAGATCATAGATTAATTGCGCCAAATCCTCGATCGAATAGATGTCGTGATGCGGCGGCGGTGAAATCAGCGTCACCCCCTTGGTGGAGTGCCTAAGACGTGCAATCAGCTCAGTCACTTTGATGCCGGGCAACTGCCCGCCCTCACCAGGCTTGGCACCCTGGGCAACCTTGATTTCCAGCTCTTCACAATGGTTCAGATATTCCGCTGTCACCCCAAACCGGCCCGAGGCAACCTGCTTGATCTTGGCGCTTGGATTGTCACCATTTGGTTCCGGCACAAAATGCGCCGGGTCTTCGCCACCTTCGCCACTGTCGGATTTCGCACCGATCCGGTTCATCGCGACGTTCAGGGTTTTATGCGCCTCGGGCGACAGCGCCCCAAGCGACATGCCGGGCGTCACAAACCGCTTGCGGATCGAGGTGATGCTTTCAACTTCTTCCAGCGCAATCGGCTGGGCCTTGGGGCTGAAATCCAGCAAATCCCGCAAATGGATCGGCGGGTTGGATTGCATCTTGGCCGAATACTGCTTCCACAGATCATACGAGGCCTGATCACACGCCGATTGCAACAGATGCATATTCTGCGCCTGCCAGGCATGTTTTTCGCCCTGATGCCGGGCCTTGTAAAACCCGCCAATTGGCAACACATCCGCCCCGCCAAGCCAGCCTTTGGCGTGAACCGACGAGACTTTGCGTTGGATGCCAGTCACGCCAATGCCGGAAATCCGGCTGGGCATACCCGGGAAATATTCCGCCACCATCGACCGGCTGAGACCAACGGCCTCAAAGTTCATGCCACCACGATAGGACGAAATCACGCTGATCCCCATCTTTGACATGATCTTCAAAAGACCCTGGTTGATCGACGTACTATACCGTCCGACCACCACATCAAGGGGCCCGTCAAGCAGGCCACGCGCCACCCGGTCAGCAATCGAATCTTGCGCCAGATAAGCGTTGACGGTGGTAGCACCACAGCCGATCAGCACCGCGAAATAATGCGGGTCAATACATTCGGCCGAGCGCACGTTCAGCGAACAGAACGTCCGCAGGCCATTACGTGTCAGCCAGGAATGCACCGCACTGGTCGCCAAGATCATCGGCATCGGCACCCGGTCGGTCGACTGGTAATGATCCGTCAGGATCAAATGCATCGCCCCGGCGCGCACGGCGTCTTCGGCCTCGGCCCGCAATTTATCAAGCGCGGTCTGCAAGGCCATCGCCCCGCCTGCCCGCGCAAAGGAACAATCCAGTTCCACCACCGCGTCGCCGAAATGTTTGACCATCTCGGAAAACTTGGCGTTTGACACAAAAGGGGATTCCAGCAGCAGAATTTCCGTCTGTTCGCTGCTTTCATCCAGCACGTTGCGCAGATTGCCAAAGCGTGTTTTCAGGCTCATCACCCGGTGTTCGCGCAAACTGTCAATCGGCGGGTTCGTCACCTGGCTGAAGTTCTGACGGAAGAAATGGCTAAGCGGTCGGTACATGTCTGACAAAACCGCCGAGGGGGTGTCGTCGCCCATCGAGGCAATGGCTTCCTTACCGTCTTCGGCCATCGGATGCAGGATCTGCTCCAACTCCTCAATTGTGTAGCCGGCAGCGATCTGACGCTTGCGCAGGTCTTCGCCGGTGAACAGGGTTTTCTCGGCAATATGCCCGGTTTCCGCTTCAAGATCGGTGATCTTATCGACCCATTCGCTAAACGGGCGGGCCGCTGCAAGTTCGTCCTTAATCTCGGCGTCGTGCAGCAACCGGCCCTCGGCCATATCAACCGCCAGCATCTGCCCCGGCCCCAAAGCGCCCTTTTCGATGACGTCCGCCTCGTTCGTCGGCACCATCCCGGTTTCCGATCCGGCAATCACCAACCCGTCACCCGTCACGACATAGCGCATCGGCCGCAAGCCGTTGCGATCAAGCCCGGCACAAACCCAGCGCCCATCTGTCATCGCCAATGCAGCCGGGCCATCCCAGGGTTCCATCACACTGTTGCAATAGGAATACATGTCCTGCCAGGCCTTGGGAATTTCCGTGGCATGGTTCGACCAGCTTTCAGGCACCATCATGGTTTTGGCCATCGGCGCATTGCGCCCAGCCCTGACCATCACCTCAAACACCGCATCAAGGGCCGCGCTGTCAGAGGAGCCTTGCGCCACAATCGGCTTAATATCCTCAGCAAAATCCCCAAAGGTGGAGCTGGCCATGCGAATCTCATGACTGCGCATCCAGTTGAGGTTGCCTTTCAACGTGTTGATCTCACCATTGTGCGCCAACATGCGGAAAGGCTGCGCCAGCCACCATTGCGGGAAGGTGTTGGTTGAATACCGCTGGTGATAAATCGCGAACGCGCTTTCAAACCTTGTGTCCATCAGGTCGGGGTAAAAAACCGCCACCTGTTCGGCCAGCATCATGCCTTTGTAAATCACCGACCGGCAGGACAGGCTGCAAATATAAAGCCCGCTGATCTGCTTGGCGGCAGCCGCCTTTTCGATCCGGCGGCGTATGACATACAACTCACGCTCAAAGGTTTCTTCATCCACGCCTTTGACGTTGGAAATCAGGATTTGTTCAATCTCGGGCCGGGTCGCGTTAGCCTTTTCGCCCAGACAGGTCACATCGACCGGCACATGCCGCCAGCCATAGATGTAATAGCCCATGCGCAGGACTTCAGCCTCGACAATCGTGCGGCAGGTTTCCTGGGCGCCAAAATCGGTGCGTGGCAGGAAAATCTGACCGACCGCGATCAGTTTGCCGGTGTCCGGCTCATGCCCGGTGCGGCGGATCTGGTCGTAGAAAAACTTGACTGGGATCTGCACATGAATGCCAGCGCCATCGCCGGTTTTGCCGTCGGCATCAACCGCACCGCGATGCCAGACCGCTTTCAGCGCCTCAATGCCGTTCGCCACCACACCGCGTGACGGTTTGCCGTCGATTGACACCACAAGGCCAACCCCGCAGGAGGCGTGCTCATCCTCGGCCCGGTACATGCCGGTCGCTTCCAGAGCGGCGCGTTTGGCTTCTTCGGCTTTTACCCATTCTGCATCAAACTTGGTCATGCGTTTTTCCCATCTTCTTCGAAGCTGACACCAAAATGCGCCGCTGTTTCGGCCCTTGTCAGTTTTGTGTGATTCCCCGCCAGGGCATAGCCCTGTGGTTTGGTATCGACAAAAAATTCCATCCCTATCTTCATGTCGCGGGTGTCAAACATTCCGGCAGCAAAATTGTAGTCGCCCTGCCCCGGCACCTCGGCGGTCAGTCGATAGAACAGGGTCGATCCGCAGATGCCGCAGAACCCGCGCTCGGCCCACTCAGAAGACTGGAAGCGCTTTACCGGCCCATCCAACACGATGCTGTCCTGATTGACCCTGACCGAGATAAACTCGGACCCTGTCCACCGCCTACACATGTCGCAATTGCAAACATTCAGAATGTTACTAGAAAGCGTCGCCCTAAGCGTCACCGCACCGCACATGCATTGACCTGTCTTGTCCATCAAATCATCCCTCAGTCCAGACCCTATAGGTCAACCTTGTTGATATGCTTGGGTGTCACCGATCACTCGGCAGCGACAGCCGCGCGGGCCTCCAGATCAGCCAGAATACTGTCCGCCGCGCCGCGCCCATCGGCAATCGCCCAGACCACCAGCGAGGCCCCGCGCACAATATCGCCGACCGCATAAACCCCATCCATCGGGGTGCGGTGGGTTCGGAAATCGGCCTTGATCGTGCCCCAACGGGTAACCTCAAGATCGGGCTGGTCCCACAGGGTTTGCAGGTCTTCCGGTTCAAACCCCAGCGCCTTTATCACCAGATCAGCGCCTTCGGTGTAATCCGCGCCGTCGATCTCGACCGGGCTTTGACGGCCACTTGCATCCGGCGCACCCAGCCGCATTTTCGCGACCTTTACGCCTGAAACACGGCCTTCCCCGGCAAAGCCCTTGGGGGCCGCCAGCCAGACAAACTCCACCCCTTCTTCTTCAGCATTCTGGGTTTCCCGGACCGAGCCGGGCATATTCGCGCGATCCCGGCGATACAGGCATTTCACACTGGTCGCCCCTTGCCGTACGGCCGTCCGCACGCAATCCATCGCGGTATCGCCGCCACCGATCACAACGACTTTCTTGCCATCGGCCGACAGCTCACCGCTTTCAATCTCTGGCACTTTATCACCGAAATTCAACCGATTAGTGGCGGTAAGGTAATCTATCGCCTTAACAATGCCACCAAGACCAGCCCCCGGCCCGCCCAGATCGCGGGACTTGTAAACGCCGGTCGCTATCAGCACCGCGTCATGTTTGGCGTAGAGATCTGCAAAGCTGATATCGTCGCCAATATTGCAGTTCAAAACAAACTCAACCCCGCCGTCTTCAAGCTGGCTGACCCGGCGCGCGACCACCTCTTTTTCAAGTTTGAAACCGGGGATGCCATAAGTCATCAGCCCGCCTGCCCGATCATAGCGATCATAAACCACAACCTGCACGCCCGCCCGGCGCAGCACATCCGCAGCCGCCAGCCCGCCAGGGCCAGCGCCGATGATTGCGACCGTTTCGGTCCTTTCAGCATGCGGCTTGATCGGCTTGACCCAACCCTTATCCCAGGCGGTGTCAGTGATGAATTTTTCAATCGACCCGATTGTCACCGTACCGTGGCCGGATTGTTCAATCACGCAATTGCCTTCACACAGACGGTCCTGCGGGCAAATCCGTCCGCAGATTTCCGGGAACGTGTTGGTCGCCTGGCTTAGTTGATAGGCCTCCTCCAGCCGGTTTTCAGCCGTCAGGCGCAACCAGTCAGGGATGTTATTGTGCAGAGGACAATGGGTCTGGCAGTAAGGCACACCGCATTGCGAGCAGCGGCTGGCCTGTTCTTCCGCCTTGGCCAGCGCGTATTCGGCATAGATCTCCTGATAGTCCTGCCTGCGACTGCCCGCATCACGTTTGTCGGGCATGCCACGCGTGACATCTACGAATTTCAGCATTTTCTGTTCAGCCATCTGCGTAAATTCCTGTAATCCAAGCGGAAGCGTTTTATATACCAGTCGCTTTCAATATTAAAGTAAACTGTACTGACCTATATTAAGAAGATTTTCACCCTCTGCGTTCTTTCTGCATGTTTTCACCCAAATATAGGTCAGTATAATTAACCTATATCAGGATTTCCCAATCCCGCCGCCGCCAACTACCTTGGCGCCAACGAATCACTTTGGTCACATCGCATGAGCCTTTTTCACCTATTTCTGCTGGCAATCATCCAGGGTCTGACCGAGTTTTTGCCGGTCTCCTCCTCCGGCCATCTAATCTTGCTGCCCACTCTGACCGGCCTGCAAGATCAGGGACAAATTCTGGATGTTGCCGTCCATATCGGCACCCTTGGGGCGGTGATCCTTTATTTTCACCGCGATGTGCGCAAGGCATTCAGCGGCCTGTTCCACCTGCTGCGCGGCAACGCCAAAAGCCCGGAAGCCCGGCTTGCATTGCTGCTGTTCATTGCCACCATCCCGGTCATCCTGCTGGGGCTGACCCTGAAACTGACGGGGCTGGCCGATCAGATGCGGTCGATCACCGTGATTGGCTGGACCATGCTGGTTTTCGGGCTGGTCCTTTACTGGACCGACCAGAAAGGCGGCAGCGAAAAGACCGGTGCCGACTGGTCGATCCGCGACGCAGTTATCATGGGTTTGTGGCAGGCGCTGGCGCTGATCCCAGGAACCTCCCGCTCCGGCGCGACGATCTCGGGCGCGCGGGCTTTGGGGTATAATCGACAGGATGGCGCAAAGATCGCGATGCTAATGTCGATCCCGACAATAATCGCGTCCGGCACTTTGCTGGGGCTGGAGGTCGCGGCCACCGCCAATGCCGCCGCCGCCAAAGACGGCGCGATTGCCGCCGCGATGTCCTTCGTTGCGGCCTTGCTGGCGCTGTCGTTGATGATGCGCCTACTGAAAACCGTCAGCTTCACGCCATACGTGATTTACCGGGTGATCCTGGGGATCGCCCTTCTGGCCATCGCCTATAGCTAGATCGACCTAAGCGCGCAGATTGGCGGCTGATTCTTTCAGCGCGGTATATTGGCCGCTGGCCCGGTGGCAATAAAGGTAGCTTTCCAAAACCGCCTCCATCGGGGTCGGTTCGATCCCCAGATCGGTCAGCCGTTTGGCGTCTTCACTGACCACATTGTCATGCGCCAGCAGTTTCACCTGATCGCGGGTCAAAATGCGGTTGGTAAACAAACCACCCGTCATCATCGCGCCGACATCCAGGAACCAGGCATTGATACGCGCCAGCCAGAACGGCATGTTCAACAGCACACGCCGCCGCCGCACGACCCGCAGCATGCCGCGCATCAGATTGCGGAAACTGCGCGCAACCGGCCCGCCGATTTCGTAAATCCCCGGTGCCGCTTCGCCCGTCACACCTTTGACAGCCGCCTGTGCCACATCATCGATATAGACCGGCTGAAACATCGTCTCTGCGCCGACCAATGGCAGCACCATCGAAAACCGCGCCATCCGCGCGAACCGGTTGAAAAACGCGTCCTCTGGGCCGAAAATCACCGATGGCCGCAGGATCATCGCCGTTGGGAAGGCGGCCATAACCGCCGCCTCGCCTTCAGCTTTGGTGCGGGCATAACGGCTGTCGCTGTTGATATCTGCCCCCAGGGCCGAGACGTGAACAAGCGTTTTCACCCCTTCAGCCGCAGACAGCCGCGCAATCCGTTCAGCCCCGTCGGCCTGCACGGCGCCAAATTTTTGCCGGCTGGTTTCCTGCAAAACACCCACACAGTTCACCACAGCATCCGCCCCGGCAATTGCCGCACGGGTTGAGTTTTCGTCGCGGATATTGGCCAAGATCGGTTCGACCTGGCCAACGGTTCCGAATGTGCGCACAAACATCGCCTCGTTGGGACGACGCACGGCGACGCGCACGCGCCAGCCCTCGCGAGCCAATCGTCTGGCGATATAGCGCCCGACAAATCCGGAGCCGCCGAAAATGGTTGCGGTTTTTGGGGTGCCTGACATGGAACGCTCCTGAAAATGCTGCCGATAGCGCATTGCATTTGCCAAGAATCGCAATTCATCCCGAACTCAGGTGAATTGCGATGTACCTATCTCAGATAAAACGCAAAACGCTGTAGCACACCCATAATCCTTGGCGTCGTCAGGAACAAGTTTCAATTATCGCGCATTTGCCTGCGACTTGCCGTTGACACCGCCAATATCGGGCGCTAAATCGCCTTTCACTAACGACACACCTGCCCAGGTGGCGGAATTGGTAGACGCGCTAGCTTCAGGTGCTAGTGTCTGTATGGACGTGGAGGTTCGAGTCCTCTCCTGGGCACCACCACCTCAGCTAACCCCTTGAAATAGCTTCAGCTTTTAGTATGTGCTAGGAGCAGTAGACCATGTCGTTGACCAAATCCCCTGCATACACCTTCGAGAAAGAGGGTGTCTTCTACTTTAGCAGACGCATCCCTGTTGAACTCATTTGTCATTATTCATCGCCAAGGATCGCATATTCTTTGCGCACTCGATCATCGCGTGTCGCTGAAGCCAGAGCGCGAAAAGTTGCAGATCAGCTCGACGAATACTGGTTTCACCTAAGATGTCAGGAGCGAGAGCTTCCGGGCAAGCATATGCTCAGGCATGTTCGAGTTGTAACGCGGTGCGGGTCGGGTCTATGCATATCGACACGCTGACCATTTCCGCCAGCGACCTTGCCCGACGTGGCGTTCTTGCCGTCTATCCGGTGGGAGGCTGGTGGAAGGAAAACTGCAATGTGGACCCTGAACGGTGCGTAGCACGATTTTCTCTGGTCGTTGAAATCGATGCCGAAGAAGCGGATGTAAATCTTTATTCTGAGGTGCAACAAGCGATTGCAGCAAGGAACATCGTCGAGGTCTGACGCAAAGCTTTGGGGCGATCAGATGATCAATGTTGTGCTTTTGTGCATCGGTGGAACAGCCTGGATTTATCCTGTGTGACAAATTTCACCACAGAATGCCTGTTGTCGTTCAGTTTTATCCTTTGGGATAAATTTTGATGACATGGGTGAGTTTCACAAGTAAATTATCTTCAAGGATAAATATTGGTTAGATATGAACATCGAGACGAACTGGTCCAAATGGGCGGTTGAAATTGGAAAGCGACTGCGGGCACGTCGCAAGGCAGAGGGGCTCAGCCTCACTGGACTGTCCCGCTTGTCTGGATCCACAGCATCAACCCTGTCGCACATCGAACGCGGAACCAGGGACGTAAAACTATCGACGTTGGTTAAACTTGCCGAAGCTTTGCGAACTGACCTACCACATCTTTTGGCCCCGCTGGAGGACACGCAGACCGTCAGCAGGGATGCCAGTATTGATGGCTACAATCTGGATGATGGCTGATGGCTGTCAATGATCGGGTGACCATTTATTACGAGCACTTCAGTGTTGGCCATGTTGATGTCCATGACGATAGCACACTATCATTTTCGTACGACCCCAGATGGCTGGCCACAAAGAGCAGCTTTCTACTGTCCGTGACGATGCCGCTCACCGATGGCGTGGTGCCGGATCAGGTCATCACGCCTTGGTTGGCGAACCTGCTTCCTGAAGAACAGCAACTCCTAACCCTGTCACGTGCGCTGAGCCTGTCGTCCACCGATGCTCTTGCAATACTGAAGGAGATCGGCGGTGACACCGCAGGGGCCATCTCAATTGACGCTCCCAGTGACAAGCCCGCTGGGCGTATCAACCCATCACGACTTACTACGGATACCGAGGACCCACAAGAAGCCCTCTCAGCGCACTTCAAAGACCTGGGGCGGCCCTTCATGGCAGGGGAAGATGGCGTCAGACTATCCCTAGCGGGCGGCCAGCAGAAAACTGCATGGCCCTCCTTGATGCGGCTGGTATGCCGAAGCTTGGCTTGCCTGAGGTGGGTGACCAACTGGCCATCCCAATGTCCGGTGCGCCCTCTACCCTGATCATCAAGCCCGACAACCCGAACCTTCCTGGTATCGTTGAAAACGAATCCTATTGCCTGACGCTTGCCAAGCTCATTGGGGTCGAGGTTGCAGATGTGGGCATAATCGATGTCGGGAACAGGACCGCACTCGCAGTCGCACGGTATGATCGGACCACGCGGAAAGACGGGACCCTGCGTCGCCTTCATCAAGAGGACTTTGCACAGGCAAACAGTATCTTCCCAGGTCAAAAGTATGAACAGGGCACCTTGGCGGGATTGGACCTCAATCGACTGCTGTTGACGGCAAAGCATCTGCCCGCTCAAGACGCCCTCACGCTGCAAGATCGGGTAATCTTCAACATTCTTGTGGCGAACACCGATGCACATGCCAAGAACTACTCGATGCTGCTCAGTGGCGGTGCAACGATGGCACCGCTTTATGACGTAACGACCGTGCTACACTGGGATCACGTGAACCAGTATCACGCCCAGAAACTAGCAGGGCGAAAACGTAAGCCTGGAGACATGGCGCGGCGGCATTGGGAAAGGATCGCTGATGCGGCAGGCTTCAGTCCGAGAGGCATCAGGTTGCGGGTGCAGGAGCTTGTTGATGCGATGGTCGTAGCTAAGGTTACAGCAATTGACGACGTGATACTTCAATCTGGGGCGTCAGCCGAGATGGTTGAGCATGTGGCAAAACTGGTTGAGGCCAATGCGCTACGGATCGCTGGAGGGTTGAAAAACGATGTTTGACATAGGCCAACCAACAGGAAGGCTGAACTTCCTTCGAAAAATGAATGAATAATTGTTGAAGCGTATTAGGTCTAAGCCATTGATGGCGCTTTTCTTGAACTCGTTTTGCGTCCATCCCCGCTGCATAGAATAGTATAACTACGCGTTGCAGGTGGCCTGTCGGCTAGGTCGTGGCATCCATACGAGAGGGCATCTGTGAAGATGAAAGTGGACAGCTGGTTGCGCACATTCGCCCTCAGGTTCAGGCCGTCTTCAACCTGATTTCGCCTGCGCCTATGGTTAATTCCGGGAATTTCAATGGCGTATTCGGTCTCAGAAAGGTTCTCCTGCAGGTTATCGGGGTCGCGGTTGATCTGGCTGAGATCGAAACTCTCCCAGTTGCGCAAGGTCACCTTGAACCGCACCGGGTTCACCGGAGATTAAAACTCTCCAAGGTTGAACCCTATGACCCATATCAAACGACATCTCGTCTCTAAGCGGTTGATTTTGTTTGCTATGCCTCACTCCTCCCAGTCATCTACCGCCAATATCCACGTAAGGGGCCGGGCCTGTGTCTACGCCTAGCAGCAGGAAAACCGCCAGCAGGATCAGGGTGTAAACGGTGATCAGCGCCGGGACGCACAACATTGCGGGGCAGGTTTTGGTTAGCCATTTCGCAAGCGGCGTCATGATACCCCCTCGATCACCAGGGAAATCACCGGTTTTGCCAATGACAGCCAGCCAAGGATCAGCGCCGGGCTGACCAAGGCGCGCAGGACTTCGGGCATTGGCGGATAAAACTGCGCCAATACGCGTGAGCCGATGATACCCCCCGCCTGCCAGATCGCCCACAGGACATAATAAACCGATGTTTCATGCCACAGCCCCAGCACGATCATCGCAGCGATGATGCCGATCACCGGCGATCTGGTCAGGGTCGCGACCGGCTGAAACACGTAATCGCGGCACCACAGGGACAGCGTCATGTGCCAACGGGTCCAAAAATCAACCAGATTGCGGGCGCGGTAGGGATGGTTGAAGTTCTCTTCAATCGGCAGGCCCATCATCCGTGACAACCCGACGGCCACCCCACTAAGACCGGCGAATATGAAGTAAAGTTTGACCCACCCAAAGGCCGACAGCACCCATTGCTGCAAGAACGCGGCCTCATCCGCCAGGATCGCCTGCACCGGCGGCATGATAAGTTTCGGCAACATCCAGTTGCCCAGAACAACCGCCATACCAAGCCCAAACAGCGCCCGTTCAGCCCCGGTCGCCAGATCACCGGGCGAAAACCTCTGCCGTTGCCAGGCACGCGCAAACCCCTGATAGCGATGTATCGGCCCGGCGATCATCACCGGCAGAAACAGGTTATACCGCAGCAATTCAGCAAGGCTCGGCATCTTCAAGCGGCCCGACCACCACTCCAGCACCACATGCAGGTTGCGCAGGGTGAAATAAGCGCCACCAATCCAGAACACCCCCGATTGTTCCCGCCCGATCAGCAGCATCGCCGTAACGGTCGCAACGGCCAGCCCAGCGCACAAATCCTTGCGCCCGGTTTTGTCGCCAATAACTCCGGCAGCATATGTCAGCACGATCACCAGCATCAGCCACAGCATTGACATTGGCGACATCACGACCAGCACAAGTCCGGTAAAACCAGCGGTGACATTGGCCGCATGATCCCGTGGCACCAGGAAACTTAGCGGCACGAGCAACAAACTCGCGATCAGGATGGAGGCCCAGGTGTCGGTCATTTTCTGCCGTCCCACCAGATGGACAGCTCGGTCAGAATGCGCTGCCGTCCGGCCTGATTAAGATGCGCGCTGTCGGCAAAGAAAGCGTTCGGCCAGGCATTTGCTGTCTGAAAGATCTCAACCTCCAGAAGGGTTCCAAGCTCACGCGCTGCGTGTTCGGCCTGACCTTGCGGCCCGGCCCGCAAATGCGCGGCGGCACTTTCAGATCTTGGCGGGTCAAACAGTATGATGCGGATGCCCTGATCCTTGGCGCGCGCAACCAGTTGCCGCATCCAAGCCAGATCATCAAGCGGCACCAAGATCAGTCGATATTCCGGCTGATGTGTCGCAATGTCGGGCAAACGCCGCGCAAGCCATTCGCTTTCGGTCGCGAGGTTGCCAAACTTCGCCCCGCCAATGCCCAGCAGCCCATCAAAGTTCCGCCTTGCATAATCGGTCGCCCGCAACAGCAATGCCACTTGTCTGATCGGGGTGCGCGAAAAGCCGAAAATCAGCGGACTGGCATCAAGGATAACGACCTTGGGCTGAAGCGTTAGCGTGGCCGAAAGCGCCGTCAGTAATTCGCTTTGCGTCGCCCCGTCCAGGCGCAACCGCCCGCTGCCGACCATTCCGGTCAGGGCCACAGATTGCACATCCCCCGGCGGAATGGCGGCCCCCACAAGCGAGGAGCCGATGAAGACCACATCCGGCCGACCTTGCTTTTCGTAAGCCTTGGAAATCGCATCCACAAGCAATGCCAATCTGGGACCATCCAGTCGCAGCATCGCTTGAAATCCGGCAACGGCAAGCACCAGCGAAACCACCCAAACCAGCAAAAGACGACGCCCTGTCACGGTTTCAAGCCCTGCACTACTTCAATGACATCGCCCAGATTTTTCATCCCGGCAACATGCCGCGCGGGCAGATGCAGGCCCAACTGATCCTCAAGCGCCAGGATCAGCCCCAGAAACGAAAAACTGTCCCAACCCTTGACGGTGTCAGCATCCGAGCGTGCGTCAAGCCCCGCCGCATCACACCGGAAAACCGAGGCTGCGATCTGAAACACCTGGTCATCCAGATCCCCGGTGCCGCCATCCTGCTGGCGCTGG
This sequence comes from uncultured Rhodobacter sp., assembly GCA_964469075.1. Taxonomy (GTDB): domain Bacteria; phylum Pseudomonadota; class Alphaproteobacteria; order Rhodobacterales; family Rhodobacteraceae; genus UBA5972. The sequence continues at coordinate 8,986 of CAYXXQ010000002.1, read as the reverse complement.
GCGGCGCTGATGATATCACCTAAAACTTGCCGCAAATCCTGCAATTTCGGCTTTCCCGACTGGCCACGCGGGATGCTGGCAAGCGGGACGATGCGTTTGGGGATTTTCAACGCCTCAAGCCGAGCGGCCGCAAACTCAGTCAGCGCCGCTTCGGTGATATCGCCAGAAAGCTCCACCGCCGAAACCGCGATCTCCCCGAAATCCGCATCCGGCAGGCCAAGTGTCACCGCCGCGATAACCCTCGGGCATTGCAACAAAACCTCGTCAATCTCCTCAGGGCGGATCAGCAAACCACCGCTGTTGATGATCGACTTCATCCGGCCTTGATAACTGTATGACCCATCAAGGTTTTTCTGAGCGATATCACCGGTTTTCAGCCAGCCATCATGGGTAAAAGCCTGCGCAGTACGCCCCGGCGCGCGCCAATAGCCGGTGAAAATACTGTCGCCCCGCAGCAGCAATTCGCCGATGTCAGGCTGGGCAGGATCACGCGCCGCCACCTTTGCTTCACAATCGACCGGCATCCCGATTGTCCCGCTTGGCCCCATGCCTGCGAACGGTCCCGCATAAAGCGCTGACATCACGGTTTCGGTCAGGCCATATTCATTGCAGATCGCCCGCTTGAACCGCGTTTGCAGCCTCAGCCAAAGCGGGTCTTCAAGCTTGGCAGCGCAGGAAATCAGCGCCTTCATCTCGGGCGCGTCGAAATAGTCGTCGTGCCGCGCATACCTGTCGATCATCGCCCAAACCGTCGGCACGGTGATGAAATGCGTGGCCGAATGCCGCCGGATCAGGTTCAGCCAATCCTCAAGCCCGGCCAGAGAAAACCCGCAGCCCCGGATCACCGATGCCCCTTGAAACAGCGCTAGTACCGGGCCCTGGATCAGGCCATCGGCATGCGCCAGCACCATGTCGTTGAACACCCGGCTGTCAGGGCCGATCTGCAACATCCGCGCGACGGTCGCTATATTGGCAAACAGATTGCGTCGGCTGATCGCAACCCCGGTCGGCGCGTCCGTCGTGCCGGAGGTGAACATCAAATAGGCCAAACCGTCATCGGTTTGCGGCAAGTGCAGCCCGCCATAGGGCGCACCCTTGCCACCGGCTCGCAACCGCCCGAAGACCCCGGGCGTTTGCGGCAGGTCCAGCGACATCACAGGCGCGGTAATCCCCCAAGCCTGCGCCAGATCCATGTCCGCCACAACCAGCGCCGGGTCGGTCTGCGCCCTGATCCCATTGGCCCGCGCCGATTTGGTGTCAGCGGCCACAAGAACCGGCACGATTCCCTGCAACAGCGCCGCCACAAATGCCACGATGGAGGCGAATTCGTCGGTTGAGGCGATCAAAACCCTGTCACCAGTCACCACCCCGCGCGCGTCATACCCATGCGCAAAATGCCCGATCGCCGCCGTCAGATCGGCGTATCTGTAGCGTCGGTTTGGCAGAACCAGGAAGTCGGCCTTGGGCTGGGACAACGCTTGGGACCAAACCGTGCGCAGGGTCGTCGCGATCATTCCGCATCCTCGATCCACAGCGATGATTTCTTGATGTTGAACGGGATCGGCCTGGACGGATTGCCGGCAACGCAGGTGTTGTCTTTGACATGTTTGCGCACCAGCGCGCCGCCGGCAATGACGCAGTTTTCGCCGATCCGCACATCCGGCAACACAATCGCCCCGGCACCAATGATACTGCCGCTGCCAACCCGCACATTGCCCGCAAGCGTCGCTGCCGGGCCTATGGACACGAAATCACCGATCATCGTGTGATGCCCGACCGAGGCCGCGCGGTTGATCAAAACCCCGTCGCCAATATGCGCAACCGCGCCGATAATCACGCCTGCATTGACAAAGCTTCCAAGGCCGATCCGCACGCTGCGCGCCAAAGTAGCATTAGGATCAATAAGGGCCGGGGCCGGGTGCAAGCCCAGCGCGGTGGCCTGATCAAACAGCGCTTTTCGGCGATGCGGGGCGAAGGCGCAGGCGTAAAACGGGTCACTGCTGGCCGGGTCAAACGCTGCCAGATCGACAATCTTACCGGTCTGGAGCACGCGCGGCCCTTTTCCAAGCGACACCGCGGCCGAAACCGGGATGTTTTGCCGGAAGCAGCTTTCCTCAAACTCAACAGAAATTGGTGAGCGCACACCAAAAAGGACAACGGCCTGCACGAACACCCCCAAATGCCAGATTTTCCGGCAACCTAATGCAAAAGCCCCGGTTGAAAAAGGTCGCATTCTGAAATGGCCTGCGGCCCTTCAAAAGCAGCGATCAGAAACGCTAGGTAATTGTGTATTTTCTATGTATATAAATTGCATAAACAACGAACCTTATGCGAATCATGTCGAAATCCGCTAAAAACAACTGCCTTGAAAACCTGCGCCTGCGCATTCTGACGCTGGATATCAAACCCGGTGCCGTGCTGGATGAAACCGTGCTGTCAGGCGACTACGGCCTGTCGCGCACCCCTCTGCGCGAGGTGTTTCAACGCCTGGCGGGCGACGGCTATCTGACGCTGGAGCAGAACCGCGGCGCCAAGGTCGCGTCGATGTCGTTGGACCGGATGCGGACGTTTTTTCAGACCGCACCGCTGATCTATGCCACGGTTTCCCGGCTGGCAGCAGAAAACCGCACCGCCGCGCAACTAAGCGCGCTAAAGGACACGCAGGCGCAGTTTGCCCACGCAACCACTGCCGAAAGCGGCGATCAGGTCGCCTTGCTGAACCACCGATTTCACGAACTGATCGGCGAGATGGCGCATAACGAATACCTGACGCCCAGCCTGAACCGGATGCTGATTGATCACACCCGCCTTGGCCAGACCTTCTATCGCCCGGCCTTGGACGCGGAAAAGATTTTGGTAACAACCGCTTGCCAGCAACACGATCGCCTGATCGCCGCGATAGAAGCCCGCGAACCCGCACTGGCGGTTGAGCTGACATTGCAGCACTGGGATTTGTCGCGCGACCGTCTTGAACGCTTCGTAAAACCCGATCCGCTGCCGCTTGAAATCCCCTTGGCCAAGGAAAAACGCCATGCGCTTTGAAGGCATCTATACGCCCGTCGTCACCCCTTATCACGCCGATTTCTCGCTGAACCGCGATGGCTTTGCTGCCGCGATTGACCATCTGGTCGCCGCCGGGGTGCATGGGATCATCGTTGCCGGCACCACCGGCGAATACTACGCCCAAACCAGCGAAGAACGGTTTGAACTGATGCGCCTGGCCAAAGACATCCTGAAAGACCGGCTGCCTTTGATCGTCGGCACCGGCGCGATCCGCACCGAAGACAGCGTCGAATATGCCAAGGCCGCCAAGGAAATCGGTGCCGACGCCCTCTTGATCGCCACGCCGCCCTATGCCTCCCCGACGGGTCGCGAAATTGCCCTGCATGCGCTGGCGATTGATCGCGCCGCCAACATGCCGGTGATGCTTTACAACTACCCTGGCCGGATGTCCGTCAGCATGGATGAAGAGACGTTAGACAGGCTTGGCCGCTCTGCCAACTTTTGCGCGATCAAGGAAAGCTCGGGCGATCCTAACCGGTTGCACATGCTGGCTCGGGATTATCCGCAAATCCAGCTGTCCTGCGGCATGGACGATCAAGCGTTGGAGTTCTTTGCCTGGGGCGCACGCAGCTGGGTCTGTGCCGGATCAAATTTCGCCGCCGAAGCGCACATCGCCCTTTATCAGGCCTGCGCGATTGACGGCGATTTCACCAATGGCCGCCGCATCATGTCAGCAATGCTGCCCTTGATGCGGGTGCTGGAACAAGGCGGCAAGTTCGTCCAATGCATCAAGCACGGCCTGACCCTGCGCGGCATCGACTGCGGCCCGCCGCGCCGCCCGCTTCAGCCTTTGAACAAGGACGACAAGCGCCAACTGGCTGAAGTTATCGACACCATGAACACCACCATCACCCGCATCGTGAAAGGCGGCTAACCCATGTCCGATCTTCTGACCCGCGACGAATACCAGGCCATCGCCGACAGTCTGGACCCACCGCGCACCGCTTTCATCGACGGCAAATATCAGCCCGGTCGTGGTGCAAAAATGCCAAGCCTGAACCCGGCAACAGGGTCTGTGATCTGCGAAATATCCGCCTGTAACAGCGACGATGTCGATCTGGCGGTTGCCAAAGCGCGCGCGGCGTTTGATCAGGGACATTGGGCCAAAAAACACCCCTCTGACCGCAAAGACGTACTGATCCGCCTGTGCAAACTGATCACCCGCAACCGGCGCGAACTGGCGGTGATGGAAAGCCTTGATAGCGGCAAACCGATCCGCGATTGCGAGCTGATCGACATCCCCGAAACCATCCACACGATCAAATGGCACGCCGAGGCGATAGACAAGATCTATGACCAGACCGGGCCATCGGGCGACGACGCGATCTCGATGATCGTGCGTGAACCGATTGGCGTGGTCGCCGCCGTGCTGCCGTGGAATTTTCCGCTGTTGATGATGGCCTGGAAGATCGGCCCGGCTTTGGCCACCGGATGTTCGGTCATCGTCAAACCTGCTGAACAGACCAGCCTGACGGCCCTGCGCATCGCCGAGCTTGCGTCCGAGGCAGGCCTGCCGCGCGGTGTTTTGCAGGTGCTACCAGGCGACGGCCCATCGGTGGGCGAACCTTTGGGGCGGCATCCCGATGTTGATATGGTCAGCTTCACCGGCTCCACCGAAACCGGGCAGCGGTTTTTGCACTATGCCGCGGATAGCAACCTTAAAAAAGTGGTGCTGGAATGCGGCGGCAAAAACCCCGCCGTTGTGCTGGAAGACGCCGAAAACCTGGATCATGTCGCCGGTCATATCGTCAACGCCGCCTTCTGGAACATGGGCGAAAATTGCAGCGCCAATTCCAGGCTGATCGTGCATCAGGCGGTGAAACAGCCGCTGCTGGACAAGATCCTGGCCCGTCTGCGCGACTGGAAAACCGGCGATCCGCTGGACCCCGCCAACCACTTGGGCGCTTTGATCGACGCGGATCATTGCAGCAAGGTCTCAGGCTTTCTGACCGGCAAAGCGCTGGCAGGCGGCAAGGCCGAAGGCCCCTTTGTTGCGCCGACGATTTACGAGGTTGACCCGCAAGACCCCAAAGCAAGGGACGAGATTTTCGGCCCGATCCTGTCGGTGTTGACAGTCGGGTCTTATGACGAGGCGATTGCGCTGGCCAATGACACCGATTACGGCCTGACCGCCAGCGTTTTCACCGCCAATGGCCGCGTTGCCTTGCGGGCCGCACGCGATATCCGCGCCGGAACCGTCACCGTCAATTGTTATGGCGAAGGCGATATCGCAACGCCGTTCGGCGGCTACAAACAGTCGGGCTTTGGCGGGCGGGACAATGGCCTTCACGCCCATGACCAGTATTCTGAGGTCAAAACGATCTGGATCGACCTGACCGATCCCAGCGATTCGGATGCCCTGACATGAAGACGATTGGCATCCTTGGCACCGGTCATGTCGGCGCACCGATGGCGACATATCTGGCGCAACGCGGCCACAAGGTTTCGGTGTCAAAGCGCAACGCGGAATACTCCGCCCGGCTTGCCGCAACGCATGAAAACATCACCGTCGCTGACAATCAGGGCGTGGTCGATGCCGCCGATATCATCATCATCAGCCTGCGCCCGCATATTTGGCGCGATGCCGTCGATGCGCTGACTTTTCGCTCCGGTCAGCAGATCATTTCCGTGATCGCCGGGGCGACCTTGGCTGACCTGGCGCAGGCCTGCACCCCGGTCAGCGATATCTCCATCACCATCCCGATGGCCTTTGTTGAACGCGGCGGCTGCCCCTTGCCAGTTTTCCCGCAAGCTGAGCCGCTTCAATCGCTGTTCGCGGCGGATAACCCGGTGTTAACTTGCACCTCGGAACGCGCACTGAACCAGCATTTCGCCGCCTCTTCCCTGATGTCGGCCGTTCTGGGCATCCTGGAAGAAGGTGCCAACTGGCTGGGCCAAGAAACCGGCGACCGGACCTCAGCCGAGGTTTACGTCCATACACTGCTGGCCGGGTTGTTGTCGGACATGCCGCAAGACGGTCAGGGCCGGTTGGCGGAATTCAAGCACGGGCTGGCCACCGAAGGCACCCTGAATTTGCAGATGGTGCAAGGGTTGGAGCAGGGCGGTGCGATTGCCACCTTAAGGGCCACGCTGGCGGCAATCGGCAAACGAATGGAAGCGCCATGACCCCCGCCAGCCTCGCCCCGACCGTGGCACAACTGAACGCCGAGGCTTTGTCGGCACTGGCCTACACGCAAGTTATCCGCAAAGGCACGCCCGCAATCCATGGCCATTATCTGGCAACCGTCAGTATGAAATCCGGCGCGCCGATGGCTGGGACGCCGGAAATCAGCCTGATGAACATGATGATCGGCCAGATGGCGCGGTACTACGATGTGCCCTGGCGAACCTCGAACACTTTGGGCGGGTCCAAGGTTTTTGACGCCCAGGCCGGGTATGAAAGCGCGACCACGCTGATGGCGGTGATGATGGCCGGGGCGAATTACATTTGGCAGTCTGCCGGGTGGAACGAGGCCGGGATGCACTGTTCAATGGCGAAATTCTTGGTCGATGCCGAGCAATGCGCGATGGCCTACCGCATGGCCGAGGGCGCGGTCGAAACCCCGGCGCGTGGGTTGGTGCAAGCGAAAAAGCTGTTGCGCGATTATGAGGAGCCTCGGCTTGACCCGGCAAAAGACGAGGCATTGCGCGACTACATTGCCCGGCGCGAACGGGAGATCCCGGCCGCCGATGCATTAAACCAGAGTTATTAGGACAGTCGACGGGCGCGGAATGAGTATTTTGGGAACAATGATGCGCGGGACGGCGTTCGGGGTCAGGCGGGTGCGCAATCTGCCGGTTGATCCGGGGCCTGCGGCCTGGAACTGTCTGTTGCCAAAGCGCAAGGCGGGGGCTGCGCTTTTCCGTGATACCTCAGCCGATTGGCTGGTGATCGGGGCCGGGTTTGCCGGGCTGGCAGCGGCGCGGCGGATTTTGCAGCATCAGCCGAAAGCGCGCGTGGTCGTGCTTGAGGCGCGCGAAGTGGCTGAGGGGCCGGCCGGGCGCAACTCTGGCTTTATGATTGATTTACCGCATGATCTGGCCTCAGCTGGGTATGGCGGAGCGCTTGATGCAGACCGGGCGCAGACCCGCGCCAATCGTGCGGCAATCGCTTTTGCCCGCGATATGGCGGCGGATTATGATCTGGGGGGCGAAGCCTTCAGCCAAACCGGCAAGATCAATGCGGCGGCAACAGATAAGGGCCATCGGCACAATCTGGATTACGCCGCACATCTAAGCGCGATGGGTGAAGCGCATGAGGTTTATGACGCGGCCCGAATGCATGCCCTGACCGGCACGGGGTACTACCAAAGCGGGTTGTTCACGCCGGGCGCGGCGATGATCCAGCCAGCGCTGTTTGTGTGTGGGGTGGCTGAAGGCCTCGCCAAGTCCGGCGTTTCGATCTTTGAAAACAGCCCGGTAGTGGCCCTTGATCGGCCCGGTGATTGGCAAGCGCGCACGCCTATGGGCTGCGTCACCGCCCCAAGGGTGGTTTTGGCGGTCAATGGTCACGCCAACAGTTTCGGGTTCTTCAAGCGTCGGTTGATGCATGTGTTCACCTACGCGTCGATGACCCGCGCCCTGACAGAGGTCGAGGTTGCTCGCCTTGGCGGCGCGCCGGTCTGGGGGGCGACACCGGCGGACCCGATGGGCACAACGGTTAGGCGGGTTTCCGGCATTGGCGGGGACCGTTTGATCATTCGCAACCGCTTCACCTTTGACCCAAGCATGGTGGTCAGCGACAGGCGGATTGCACGGGTTGGCCAAGATCACGACCAGGCTTTTGCGGCCCGGTTTCCGATGCTGAAGGGGGTTGCCATGCAATACCGCTGGGGCGGGCGGCTGTGTCTTAGCCGCAACAATGTTGCCGCTTTTGGCGAGGTGGCGCCGGGGTTGTTTTCGGCCTGCTGCCAGAACGGGCTTGGCACCGCCAAAGGCACCTTGGCCGGGATGATGACTGTTGACCTGGCGCTGGGCATGAGGTCGGACATCCTGACCGATCTGCAAGCCCAAGCCGCGCCTTCAAAACTGCCGCCCAATCCAATTGCCTGGCTGGGGGCCAATGCCACCTTGCGTTGGGGCGAACGCCAAGCCAGGCGTGAGCTTTAGCCAAACCTCGGCCGATCTTGCCTAAGCGGTGCAGGTGTTCTATGCCCTTGGCGCAAACCTGCTTGGCATGAAAAAGAGAGAACCGTGGCAAATCATCTTTACCAGAACGACCTGCCGGATGGCCTGGACTTGGGTCCGATTGTGGCGATTGACTGTGAAACGATGGGGCTAAAGCCGCATCGCGACCGTTTGTGCCTGATTCAGATGTCCTCGGGCGATGGCAATGCGCATCTGGTGCAGATCAGCCAGGATCAGACCCAGGCGCCAAATTTGTGCCGGATGCTGGCCGATCCCGAGGTTCTGAAACTGTTCCATTTCGGCCGGTTTGACATCGCCGTGATGCTGCACCGCTTTGGCGTAAAGGCCGCCCCGGTTTACTGCACCAAGATCGCCAGCAAGCTGATCCGCACCTATACCGACCGGCACGGTTTGAAATTTCTGCTTCAGGAATTGCTGGGGATCGATATCTCAAAACATCAGCAAACCTCGGACTGGGGCGCGGCAGAGTTGACCGCCGCGCAACTCGAT
>CAYXXQ010000002.1:0-276 GCA_964469075.1 uncultured Rhodobacter sp. | reverse complement strand
CGATTATGCCGCGTCGGATGTGCTATATCTGCACCGGTTGATGGCAGAGCTGAACACCCGCCTGGCACGTGAAAATCGCACCGACCTGGCCCAGGCCTGCTTTGATTTTCTGCCCGCACGTGCCGCCCTTGACCTTGTTGGCTGGCCGGAAGAAGATATCTTCAATCATTAGGATTGCGCGTCTGTCGCAACGGCTCAAACACCGCTGCCACAGCCATGCTTTCAGTTGTTTTATTACCGTGCGAACCTGATATACAGAATAAACACTCACAAGCA
>CAYXXQ010000001.1:48060-56506 GCA_964469075.1 uncultured Rhodobacter sp. | reverse complement strand
GTACACCCGCCACAATTCAGCCACTCACACTCTGGCAATTCGGGTAGGGCCGTCAAGCCCGTACACCCATAGCAATTCAGCCACTCACACTCGGACAATTCGGGTAGGGCCGTCAGGCCCGTACACCCGCCACAATCCAGCCCCTCACACTCGGGCAGTTTGGGTAGGGCCGTCAGGCCCGTACACCCGACACACTCCAGCCGATCACACTCTGGCAATTCGGGTAGGGCCGTCAAGCCCGTACACCCATAGCAATTCAGCCGCCCACACTTGGGCAGTTTGGGTAGGGCCGTCAGGCCCGTACACCCATAGCAATTCAGCCGCTCACACTCGGGCAATTTGGGCAATTCGGGTATGTTGTCCCCACTCCGCAGGCAGATAACTTTCCCGTGGAGCAAACAATACGATACCAAGTCATCCCGTGTCGGGGCGTGCCTGGCGTACCACTCGACTGTATATTCCCTCTGCGCCTCTCCCCAACTATCTGGAAAACGGATCTCGATAATTGGGGAATCCTCCCGCCACTCCACATCCGCGTATCGGCCGTCACTATCCCCTATCCCGATAGCGTCCCGGGTATGGGAATGGCTGCCAATATCGTGCACAATAGGTGCGTTATTGATTTCGAACAGATGACTTGTTAGACGTTCGCACATGATCACGGTCCTTTTTTAGATACGCACTTTAGGGGAGTGCACTAACACCAAGCCTATTCCAAGAGCACGGGTCACCCGGTATTTAGGGCTTTTCCCCCGCGACTAAATCGCCCCTGCCTCGGATTACGCGCCATTACAGCCCGTCTTTCGGCTTCTGAGGGCGTTATTGTGTCTATCCCGGTCCAAGTAAGGAAAGACAGCCGTTGTCCCTTGCATGCCAGCCTAACGACCAACGCGCGCGCCTTGCGGCTGGTCTGGTCCAGCGCTTTGTAACAATCAGAGCAAATAGCCCCGTGCCCTTGCACCGTGCTCGACAATTCGCCGGGTTTGGTAGGGTGCGTCCGGAACTCGATTACGACCGTACGTGATTGGTCCAGTCCCTCGCCACACTTGGGGCAGGTAATATTCTGCATAGCCGACATCTTGCAGGCTGCCCGGCATTCCCCCAAGATATGGTTTCCCGAAACCATTGCTTGTCCTATGATAGATTCAAAACTCGTGGTCATGGTCAGTGTGTCCTTATTACAGCTCTGCAATCGCCTGGAATACCCACCGCAAGCATCGATACCCGGCCGACAGTTCGTCGCGCACTTTCTATTCGACGGGGTTAAGTGCCACGACACACTCGGCACACTGGTAATACGTGTTCTTCCAACCGAAATTGCGAAGGTAAGCCCTTGGCACGTATTCATCATTCGACTTTTTTCGGTATCCATATGGCGTGTAGTCTATTACCTTCCCCCTTCCTGGACCGAACCGCTTAGCTATCACTATGGCCGTTGCCTTTCCGAACCCGGATTGCCTGGCTATCGAGTTTGCTTGTGCATATCGGTCCTGTTTGGCCGCGTGAGGTGCTTGCTTGATTTTTTGTGTCATCTCTCTACCCTTTGATCTGTTTCGACTCCGCCCATGACTAGCAGGGACGGGCTCGAAGGAGTTAAAGCCAAGTAATCCGCCGGCCGGATCCTGTCGAGAACCACTTAATGTCTACCGGGAACACGTGCTGCCCGTCGATATCGAGCCGAAGCAGAAGTACCGAACCACCGCCCGAACACGGATCAACACACCGCACCTGGAACTTGTAGGCCGTCTTTTGTAGTCGGTGCTTTGATGTGAACGACTGGCCTATTCTGTCGAACATACCGACCATTTCGTCGCCCCAGTCTTCGGCGCGAGACTTGCATGCCGGGCAGGTATGCCCAGAGGTGATCATTCGTCCTGTACTCCTATTGGTTGGTGCCTATCATAGCACGTGCCAAGTCCGCAACGGTCGCCCCGGTCGCCCCCGCATCTCCACGGTACGGTACCCATATCAGGCGGTATCTGTGAATAGTCGAGGCGTCCCCCCGCCCTTGCATGTGCTTCTCTACTTCCGCCAGCGCGTCACCGTCCTCCCCGTGCAGTGTGGCCGCCCGGTCTGGGACGTGGCACGTAGCGGCCTTATACCGATAGCCGGCCTTATGGTCTCGCCATGCGCTTACCCAGAAGCTCTCTGCGGCAGCACCGTACCTGTGTGGTAGGAATACTGACACCTTGCACGCCATGCCGGATATGGTGACGTACCAGGTCACGCATACGTTATTGGTGTAGCTGTTCGCGTCAATCTCGACGGTGAACGGCGCGATATCCCGTTCTGACGTCCATTTCTCTTTTTCTGTTTCCGGTTGCCTGTCGCACCAGTCACCAGCCATGACAGACGTCCATCCTGATTTGATGCATCGGAGTTTGGTATGCTTCGGCGGGAACGCCTTCGCCAAGTCGGCCACATCCTGCCAGGTTTTGCGCTTGGCGATGTAGAAACAGTGACTATCACCATAGCTCAAGGTTACCCGGGCCAGTCCGTACAACGGCTTATCTGTGACATAGATGCTTGAGGGTTCCGGTATTCCAAGCCGCCCCAGCTCCGCCGCTATGGCCGATTCGGTTTCGAGCGCGGTCACGGCTTCGGCGTGCTTCGCGTTGAGTTGCGCTAGATCTTTGGCATAGTCTCTCATGGTCGTTGCCCTATACCTTCCTGAATGCCGCCCGAAGCTGCTTCGCCATCTTCTTGCCGGATCCGTGGAAATAGGGTAAGTCCTTGGCGGCTCGTTGGTATTCCCTGTAAGATACATCCGTATCGTTTAGGCTGAGGGTAGCCGGATGCCCGTAAGACCCTGCCAATTCAGCCAGTCCTCTGAGTACGTTACTGGTGCCGTCGTGCTGAAAGGACAGCCGTTTACCGTCCGAGGTACGGGTTATGACACTGTAGCGCTCAGTGTAGCCATTACGGCTCCAGTGTGAAAAGTTTTCAACTACGTATTTTACTGCTCGCGTTGACATTTGTCGGGCTCCTGATATTGGTGTGGTTGCGGTTGCGGTTGTGGTGGCGGTTGCGGTTGCGGTGACTAGTGCAAGGCTATTCCTATCTCGATACCGCTACAGTTGACACAAAGGCGACAGTTCCGACAATTCCCAGGACACATTGCCCGCGGCTTGTCGTCGCCTTTCCTGATAATCTTGGAACGGTTTGCGCCTCTGGATTGCCATCCCCCCAAGTCATTGGAGACGTTGACTTGGGAGACTTCTTGGAGCTTTGTCAAGTCAAGATCGGTCCGCGCGGTGTATCCGTAGCAGGCTACGCCAAACTCGGCAAGGCGTCGGCAAACAGCGACAAACCAATCTAGTTGGCTTTGGTCCTCAAAGTCTCCAGCTTCGTTGTAGCGAAAGGTGGTCATCTTACGGCTAGCCTTGCGAGCCCTACCGGATTGCGCGAGCATACTGTCTGCAAACGCTACCGGATCCGCTGACCGATATAATAGCGCTTGCCGTTCACGATAGAGGAGTACATGAGTGTACATACACTCTGACTTGAGCGCATAGCAATCCTTGCCAGCCTGGCAAAGGCCCAAGGCGCGAGCGGGACACTTAGCCGCAGAACCTGAGTTAACCACCCAGGTTGTCGAGGGAACTTTAAGATTCCCTTTTTGCCATAGGTCGGTGCTTTTCATGGTCTCAATTTTCGGTTGCGGGATGCGGGATGCGGGATGCGGGATGCGGGATGCGTGACCCTTTGACTATGTAACTACCCTACATTGCTAAAACAGGAATGCAAGGCCGTTGTTATAAAAAAGTATATAATGGGTAGTGTCGAGTGTTGTGGTGCGTTAGGTAACATCTGACAGATACTTACGTGATACTGACTTACATTCCAGACCCCAAATAAGAATTAGGCCGTTCAATTGGGCCTTACCAAAATCTTACATTTGGACATATTTAAAACCAGTACTACCAAACTACACTACTCAGTTTTAAAATCTCAGCACACTTCTTACAAATACTATCAGATATTGCCACTTTTTGAAATAGTGCGAGACGCGTTTCTTACATCACAAATTTGTTGAATCCGCGTTTCGAAATGTTACACAAAACAACCGCCGTCTTGTACTTCTTGTAATTCGTGTTCTGAAAACGCCTAACAAATTCTTAGCGTTTCTTAGCGTTTCTGGTCGTTTATTACTTAATCTGTACTTTACATCGCAACGTGGTACGGAGGGCTTACAAGACACTAAAAACCCATTTCCAGGATATCGGAAATGGGTTTCGTCGGTCGCTATTGCTGTATTCGGCTTAGCGGTACCGTTCCGGCAACCGTGCCGTCATTCCACGCCAGGCGTTGAGATAGAACCTGAATCCAGATAGGGACAGTGACGCCCGTATGTGTGGAGCCGGTCGCCTGGGGAACTGCACCAAGGCGCGACCGTCGGGCAAGGTCTTTACTAGAGCTCCTGCGCGTACATGTCCCGGTGTATCGTCTTCCATCGCCTGGAGTCGTTGTTTGTGGTCTTCAGGGATCATGATAGTGCTTTCCTTATGCCTATGGTGAATATGACGACAATTGCTAGCCAAGCTAGCATAACGAGTTGATCAGTCATCGACTTGGCATCCCTGATTCTTGATGTTAGATGGTGTGGCTGGGGTGGCTGGGGTGGATATGCCGTTTTCAGTGAATTCGTACTCGTTCGCGAGAATGGACTCCCGAACTGCTTCATCCGACGTCAGATAGTCGTATTCAGCTTCAAGGCTGGAATACATCCAGTCTGCCAAAAGGCGGAGAGCGTCTCGGATACCGTCAGAATCGAAAGTGCCGGCGCCAGTGTCGGAATCTATGATCATACATCCGGAATGGCTATAGTATCCACGGTGCGCTATCCGGGCCACGATGGAGTAGAAAGCCTTTCGTTGGGCTTCCTGGAGCGCGTTGCCTATCTCCAACAAGTCTTTGTTGATTGGCGCGTACGCTTTGAGCTCGGCACGCCAACCTTTGCGGTATTCATAAGTGCCTGTAAAACACGCACCGACGCCTTGGGACGAAAATCCGGAAAAATGGATAGCGTCGGTGCTGACACCTAAGGCTTTCGCTACGTCCTTACACGTGTAGATAACACCATCATACCATTCGCTACCGTCAAAGGTATTGATATCTCGACAATTGTCGAGAGCCTTTTCTTTTGATTCGTCGCTCAGCTCGTCGAACGTGTAGATCTTTGTTTCTTGGATTCTCATTATCTCGCCTTTCTTGCTTCCCAGGGGATTAGCTGTCCGAGTCAAGCGCCCACACGTACAGGTTGGTGCGCGTGGTATCTTCGCCGTGGCTCTCAATCGCTATTGTGACTGTCTCATAGCCCGCGCACAAGGTGCCGGTGTCGGTGTCGGTGTCGGAGTCTATGAGCTCGCTGGTGGCGTGCTGGACGACGTTCCAGCAGCCTCCGTCGACCGACGTACACTGGAGGTAGGGGGGCTCTCCAAGCTCGCGGGACACGGCCAGCAAAGAGCCCCGTCCGGATTGACGGGGCTCTTTGCTGGTGTGGCTAACTGAACTCACCATCGATCCCGTCAACCCACCCAGATATTCCAGGTGTCCCGTAATGGATCCGAGCAGGATCCATTAGGGGAAATTCGGCCCTGAAATGGTGCATCTTGGGGCGGTGTGTGCTGACACCAAAGACACTGTACAGCGCGTCGTATTCGGCGCGCTCTCTGTCGTACCACTCTTGGGCCGTGGCGCAGGCGTTGGTGGCTCCGGAGCGCCGGACCAGGCGTATCCTGGCGTCGTACTCGACGCGTTGCATTTCTTGGGTTGCGGTGGCGGTGTCGGTGGCTTCTGTCATGGTGGGCTCCTGAGTTGCGGTGTTGCGGTGCGGTGCGGTGATGGTTTCTGGCGTTGTCATTATCTCGGGTGTCGGTGGCTCTTTGCGAGGCGCGTCCAGTAGTCGGAGTCAAATCTCGGTGACCCCTTGGGCTCGTGGGCGAAGTTACTCGCCGATAGGTTCTCGAGGTAGTACACGTTGTTATCCGCTCGATCCTTAGCGGATTTGCTTAGGGTCCCTAACGCTGCTGCGCGGGCGGCGGCGATCATCCGTCTCTGGATGGTGGGGTCTGCGCTCTCGGGATGTACTGTTCCGATTAGTTGTGTCATGTTCCGTTCTCCGGTGTTGGTGGTGCGACTCTTGACTTGCTATGTAACTAAGATAGGTGGTTATCAGGATAATACAAGTCTCGTGTAACAATAAAGTGATAAATAAGTAATACAGTACCCTCAAGATAGGAACGCGCACACGTACGCGCGTACGCACGAGCCCGCGCGAAGAGCAAGTACCATGCCAACCAGGTGTCGGATTTCGCGACACAGGTGTCGGATTTCGCGACACATGCCAGGTGTCGGATTTCGCGACACAGGTGTCGGATTTCGCGACACATGTGTCGGATTTCGCGACACCTGGCGGGTGTCGGATTTCGCGACACAGGTGTCGGATTTCGCGACACAGGTGTCGCGAAATCCGACACCGGCTACGTGGCGGATATCCCCGAAATCCATCATTACCCCAATCGAACGCAACCACCCCCCAAATACCAGACCCACCTGAAAAGCCAAACTGTAAACCAGTTCCACATGAAGCTTTTACTGAATTCACCTGAAAAGCCAAACTGTAAACCGGTTCCAATGTGAGCTTTTATCGAATTCATATGAAAAGCCAAACCAGCCATCGGCACTCAGTTCCAATGTGAGCTTTTATCGAATTCATCTGAAAAGCCATCCAGCCATCCAGCCATCCAGCCATCCAGCCATCCAGCCATCCAGCCATCCAGCCATCCAGCCAAACCAGCCATCCAGCCATCCAGCCATCCAGCCATCCCCAGTTCCCCACAGCTTGACTCTACCTCACTCCAATCGCATATTACGACTATGCCACCATTGGTACATAAAATGTGCGATCCCCCCGGGGACGCTGATGTCCCATACATCGAGCCCATGTTTTCGGAAACGAAACCTGAGCGCACTCGACGGTTGGATAGATTCTTCGCTCAGATCATTCAGTCCGAGCGTAGCCTTGAAGAGCAGCACAAGGAGCGTGTGACCGACGCACTCCGACACGCATTCCAAGAAGACGACATGACTCTCGATGAGGCCCTGCCTTTTCGAGTATTTGAATTGTGGCGGGCAACACGGTTCTTTTGTGAGGCGGTAGGGCTCATATCCCACGGTCAGCTTTTGTCAGAGAATCCTGAGATCAATATTACTGAACCTCGACCTTTCGGTTGGTACTTGTCACTTTCAAGTTACCCCCCGACATCCACACACACTACGTTCCTTAATCAGTTCAGGATGCACGCTTCCAAGAATCCCCAAGAGCTCTTTTCTCTGAGTCCAAGGCCTTTGAACAATGGGTCTCTCCTAGCACACAGGGCCATGTTTACAAGCATCGGTACCAGCCTCAAGCTGTCCCAACACAAGGGTAAGCCATCGGGGCCACTAGCCCGGAAACTATCCCGGGTGCCGATCGGTAGGTGGGGGTGTGCCGGTACGTTGATGCCTGTGCACGGTAGCTACACTCAAGAGGAACAGGATGATATCTACAAGGAACTCTGGCCTAGTCTCAGCGACTTTCTGGATTTCGAGTACGGTACCATCACCGAGGTGTCTGATATCCTCACATCCGCCGGCATGTACGGAGCGATGGATTACCTCCGCAACGAGGTGGGGATCATGCATTCCGAAGCGTCCGGGCTCTGTGATATGGCAGCCAGAGGCATCCACGCAACCCGGTTGCAGGATCCGGAACTGGTGAAGAGCCTGCACGTAGCCCGACTGCAGAATCTCCAGACCCGGTGTCGTAATGTGCAGGATAGGCGGGTAGAGTTGGCAGCGATGAGAGCGGAGGCTGAGATAGTCGGGTTGACCAATCAAAAGGACAACCAATCTCAGGATGAACTATTGGAGGCTGCCCTACTGGGGGCGGAGCGAGCTAGGGAGCAGTTGACAGAATGAAACCTACCCCCACCCCAGTACCTGTATGCAAGGAAGACACGTCGGCGTCGGCGTCGACTCTGCTGGCGTCACTCTCGGAACCCTGGCAGTCCACTATCAGAATGCCGTGTCTCTGGTACCGGTGGCTGTTACTCGCCATCATCACGATTCTGGGGTATGCCTACGGTCAGTACGATAATCTAAAGATCCAGCAGGCCGTTACCAAAAGTGAGCTCAAGGCGCACGAGAGCACGCTGGCCCAGGTAACGGAATTGTCGAAGCAGGTGAACGGCCAAGCCGGCGATATCACGGGCATCAAGAAGGACACGGCCAATTTGCAGCGAGACATCCAGTCTCTGATGGGGGAATTGAAGGATCAGAGAGGGGATATCAAGGAGCTGTTGATGCGGACCCCTATGCCGGGGCACTGAGGGGTGGTTTGTGTTTCTCACTTCAAAAAACACTCACAACCCGTTTGAGGATTACCTAGGACTACCCGGGTGGG
>CAYXXQ010000001.1:0-47960 GCA_964469075.1 uncultured Rhodobacter sp. | reverse complement strand
GTGGGCGATGTTCCTAACATCAAAAAACACTCACAACCCGTTTGAGGATTACCTAGGACTACCCGGGTGGGGTGGGCGATGTTCCTAACATCAAAAAACACTCACAACCCGTTTGAGGATTACCTACAATACCTCACAGCAGACATTTACAATTTTTGTCGTGAGATCGGGGTAACCCCAACATCCCAGCAAGAAGAGTTGCTTGACCAAGTACAGAAGGGTTCGAGGCGCATTGCTGTGCGGTCGGGAATGGGGCCAGGGAAGACGTTTACTGCCGGTATCGTGGGGATGTTTGCGTCTATTCGGCACCGCAGCCATAAGCTGATCGTGACGGCGCCTACCATGTCTCAGTGTAAGGATGCTTGGCTGGCCCAGGCCAAGAAACTGATCGTCGAGAACCCTGAAGCCAACGCTGTCCTGCAGAATATCTTCGACTTCACTGAGACCGGGTTCGGGATCTTGAATCGGAAACAGAACGTTTGGGGGTGCATGCTGAAGGCTGCTCGGGACTCCGACCGCGCCAGGGGGCAGCATGAGAACCACATGGGGGTGATCTTCGAAGAGGCGAGTGCTATCGATCGGCAGATGTGGCATGTGTACAAGAGCACGCTGACAGGTCCGGATAACTGGATGCTGGCGATCGGGAACCCGTCAATTCGCTCCAGTGCGTTCTTTGACTGCTTCTACGGACCAGACAAGCATACCTGGGTGCAATTGCACTGGAACGCTGAAGAGACCGTCAGTCCCTACTACAACTCGGACCAGGCCAAGCAATTGGCGAGGGAGTATGGTAAGGAATCGGATGTCTACCGGGTGAATGTGTTGGGGGAGTTTCCGAAGCAGGATGCAGACGCTGTGTTGTCCACGGAACTGATTGACCCCCTCGTTACCGACACACCGGATCAGCATTTACGGTACATGATGGAGCCGGGGACTCTCATACCAGATCAGCGAGGATACAAGGAGCTGTGTCTCGATCCCCAGTTCGGGGACCGGGCAATCCGGAGACAGATTTCGTTGGACTACGCTCGTAAGGGCGGTGACGAGAACGCCATCTACGCCATCCAAGGGAACGCAACGTTGTCATGGTGGACGAAGTCGATGATAGAGCCAGCCGAGACCACGCGCAGGGCGATCAAGTACGCAGAGGACTTCCATTGGAAAAAGGACAAGTGTACCTTTGTGCCAGATTCCAGTGGCATGGGCCAGGGGTGTATCGGGACGTTTTACGAAGAGGAGTGGCAAGCATTCGAATTCCACAACCATGGGAAGCCACTATCACGGGAATATGCCAATCGGATAACAGAGGCTTACTTTTGGATCAGGAAAAAGGTGCTGGCCGAGTGTATCAACGTGCCGGATGACCCGATTCTGATTCGGCAGTTGACTACGAGGAAGTACATGATAGACCCGAAAGGCAGGCCGATTATGGTGCCAAAGGATCAGCACAGATCGGAAAATGGAGAGTCCCCAGATAGGGCGGATGCTTTTGTGATGGCGCACTACCCATGTGCGATCTCTTCTGGTTTTGATATTGCAACTCGGTAATAGAGATGCTAAATTTCGAAAACGATATGTGCAGTTCAGGAGGTAAGTCATGTCTTTCAAAGGTTACGCCCCAATCGACGCATCTGTAACGGCAACAGTTGGGTTGATCCTCGCTGCTTCGCTCGCACCGGTGTCCAGTGCTGACGGGATGGAAGTCACATCGGTACTGGTCCGGAACACCGGATCGAATCCGGTAGACGCCTTCCCTGGTGACCTGGATGATGCGAGTTGTGTGTTTGGCAAGGGGTGGCCTATGGCGGTTGGGGGATACTTGACATTCTCCAAGGTCGACAAAGATCTGCCGAATGCCGGGTTGAAGGGGATCTGTGGTACGGGGTTGACTTCTACGACCTCAGTTTTGAGGAGTTGACAAATGCCGAAGATATACCCCGCACCTGACTGCTCTTTAGCACCCACACAAGTACCCCTTACCGGGGCTGGCCCACACGACTTGACGGGGTACACGTCCGGAAATTACCGGATCCTGGTGGACTCATCCACCGGGGCAATTACAGTCAACCTGCCGTCTGCCGTAGACGAGTTGGATTTGGAGATCGTCGATTCCGGCACCAACCAAGTAACGTGTGTTCTGGATGGCGCGGACACGGTGAACGATGTGGCAGAGAACAAAGTGCTGTATGCTTACCCAGAATCGATGATCTTCAAGGGTGAAGCAGGAAACTGGAACGTAACGATGCCTCTCGGGGCATAAACGAGGACAAGACTATGAGATCCCGGGTTATGAGTTTCTGGGCACTACTTCTGTTCATCTCGGGGGCGGCCTATGCCCAGAGAGTACCGGTGTACGTGAACCGATCGGACTGGGCAGCGGACAAGCTGCCGTACCTCGACGGTACAGGGTCTGCAGATGTGACGTCAACGGATTTCTCCACTTTCGGGAGGTCTCTGGTAGGGGCAGCTGACGCTGGAGCTGCTGGGGCACTCTTAGGGCTGAGCCCAGCACAGGTCGTCACCGTGGCCAAGAGCGGGGGGCAGCACACAACAGTAACGGCAGCCGCAGCAAGCATCACGGATAGTTCAACCAGTAAACGATACGTTATCGTCGTTTACCCGGGAGAGTACTCCAGTGAGAATGTTGTCTTGCCTGGGTACACATCCTTGATTGGGGCAGGGGATCATGTCGCAACTACGATTACGTCAAGTTCAGGAATCACGGTCACCGCACCGGCGGCCGCAACGGCTGGGAATATCGCCAATATCTCGATAGAGAGCACCGGCGATGGTGGGACAGTATTTAAGCAGACTACAGGATTCTGTATCCACCACAATGTTTGGTTTTCGTGGGTCAATAGCGACAACGGGGCCAGCGGTACGCTGCTCGACATAGACGGTGGCGTGTTCAGCCTCTATGGAGGTAAGTTGAGATACAATGGTGGGGGTGATTCGGTAGGTGTCGTGACCCACATTCCAGTAGCCGTTACTGGGTCTTCGAATTGTACGTTCCAGGACGTACATTCAGACTGTGATACCGAAGATTACGATGACAACATGTACACGTACAACTTCGATTCGTCCTATACGGGGGAATTCTGCATCGAGGGTGGGGAACAGAGAATCGACGCTTTGGATGCAGCGTACGTTGGTGCCGTGAATTTCGTTAGGGTATTGGGACTCCCCACTAAAGCGTGTGTACGGAGTCTGGATATTGAGGTGTCGTCTGCTGGTAACGGAACCGGAACACTGCTGTACTTGGACTCGCCCGCTGGAGGGGCAGAGGTTCAGATATTTGGAGTAAATGCCTCTTTGACAGGGTTCACTACTAACTACGCCGGAGATATCGCAGCCGGGGATACTGCGGTAACCGGGTCAAGCAATCTAATAGCCGCTCAGGGCTCGACAGGGGCCGGGATATTTACCCGCAATGCTTTGGTGCTTAACGGCGACCTCTACGTCACGACCGACATGCATGCGGCGTACATCGAGTTCGACGATGTTGAGAACACGTACATAGGTATCGATAAGACGTACCCCACGTACTTTGCGTTTTCGAACGATGAGACGAACTTTTGGTTGGGGAACGCATCTGACAAGAACATTTGGATGAACTACGAGAAGGACGCCGATATCATCGTGGGCTCTGGCACGGGGGGCGACACCGATATCCAGATTCACGAAGGCACAGCAAACAAAACCACGCTCGGCCAGACCGGTATCGATTTTGATATCACCGTGGGCGTTGCGAATGGCGGCATCAATCTAACGCCCAATGGTACAGGCACGGTGGACGTGGTGGACAGCGGGGTGGTCGTAGACCAGAGCGGCACCGGGGTCAATTCCCCCACACTCACACTGTCTGGAGATAACGCAGGAAACGCCGTTAGCGGCGTGCTGCAACTGATTTATGGGGCAGATCCGTACTTGCGTATCAGCGTCGACCAGGACGGCTCGGGTACCGGCACGGCGGTTGTGCTCGACATCCATGACCAGGCCATAGTGTTCGGCACGGACAATACAACGGATATCGGCACCTCGGGGGCGAATCGGCCGAAGAACATCTACGCGGCGGGCAGTATTACAGGGGTGTCGATCACGGACGGTACCGCAACCCTTAGTTCGGGCAGTCTGACGGCTGCGGTCAACATCGACCTCACAGGACATGCGTACCTCCCTCTCACCAACGACGCTGTTACCCCGACGATCAACTTCGGGGACGACGGCGACGGCATCTACAGCTCAGCAGATGGGTACGTAGACATTGCAACCAACGGGGTACGGAGGGCTTACTTTTCGGATACCGTGTTCAGCGCGGATGCGGCTATGCGTCTGCTGGAGCAGGCGGCGGCGGCGACCTCTGTTGCCGGGTACGGGCAGATATACGTTAAGACCGGGACACCGAATACGCTCTGGTTCGCAGACGATACGGCGGCTGAAGTGCAGCTCGGGGCTGGAGGCGGCGGCACTACCTTCGCCGTAAACGTCGAGACACTTGCAGACGCAAAGACAATAGCGGACGGCGACCCGCAGACACAACTGCTTGACCCCGACGGCGAGAACAGAGATGTGTACCTTCCTGCTGCTCCAGCGGCAGACAGCGAGTTCTGGGTTGTGAACTCTGGTTCTAGAACTGGCGCTTTTTACCTTGAGGTCTCGTTGTCGGGTGATGCTACCGAGTATTTTACTCGGGTAAACGTAGGAGGGGGAGCACATTTTGTTTATGACAGCACCGACAGCCTGTGGCGCTGTGTAGGCCCAGGATTCATAAATACCAGAACCGGGGCTGACACCTACGACCAGGAATTTATCAACACCAGTATCGGGCAGGGGGCAAATGCTTCTAATTTTGGGTCAGCGTTTGGTGGTGCGGCTAACGCTAACGACCATGGCGCGGCGGTTGGTGGTTCGGCTAACGCTAGGAACCATGGCGCGGCGGTTGGGTACGCAGCAAACGGGTCTGTATTCGGCGTGGGGGTTGGTAACGGCGCGAACGGGTCTAACTTCGGCGTGGCGGTTGGGGACAATGCGGACGCTTGCCCCGTTGGAGTGGCACTAGGGGACTGTTCTGACACAAATACACACCCATACAGCACGGCACTAGGCCCCTACTCACAGGGCGCACGCTATGGAGACGTAGCCAGTCTCGGAACCCCTCAGACCAAGACTATGACGTTTCGTAAGTCTGAGGTATCGTGGTACGGGAACGTGACTGCGGCCAGTGGGGCAACTGAGATCTTTCTGCGAGGCGTAGGGTCGCAGTACGCGGTTATCACGTCGTCGTCCACAGTCGTCGTCAAGGGACTGGCGGTTGCCCGAGACCCTACGGCAAACGAGTCCAATTCATGGGAGTTTTCCTGCACGATCCAGAACGATGCGGGGACCACTGCCATGAAGTCGGCAGCGACCATCACTACTATTGATGAAGATGATGCGACGTGGGTCTTTGCTATTGACGCAGTGGACAGCACTACTGACTACTTGAGAATGCAGTTTACCCCCGACGCAGATAACGGTACAGAGATCGTGATTTACGCAACCCTGGTTGAAGTCATCGAGTAAGGAGACCGAAGAATGAGAAACACTATCGCAATCGCACTGATCCTGGGCCTGTCAATCGCAGTCATGGCAAAACCGAAGAGGGTGAAGCTGGACAAGGTAATGAGTTCAGGCATCGCAGCCACGTATTGGGCTCTTGAGGAGTTCACCGTGTCCATTGCCAACGACTCCGCCGACATCCATCTCGCTGCGTACTTGAGCAAGGAAGCGATGCTGGCAGGCAAAGTCGCCGTTGCGCACCAGCAGATGCGGGTAGCTGGCGTATCGGGCAAGAAGTGGTTTGATGATGCTGCCGACGACCTCTTGGGCCGTGCAATCCAGATGCAGGAACTCACCGGGGCAACTTTGGAGAACGCAGAATGAAAACAACGGCAAAAGGCACCCCGAAACGGGACGGATCAGGACGTGGTAACCGTAGCAATAGGGGACGCGGCGGTTGCGCCACGACACGAAAAACCGGGGGTACGAGCAAGATGAAAGACAACGACATTGTAGCATTGGTACTCGTGATGGCGTGCGTGTTCATATGCTCTGGATGCGTCAGCAACGTCCAGCACATTCATGACCCCGTAATCACTCTACCGGCTGAGTCGCTTTCCGAGGGCTCGGCGCCAACGATCATCGTCATCGGCGCGCAGGTCGCCGCGAAGCCTGTCGATTTCGGTGGTATCATCTCGCCGGACACCACGGCGAACGCGAGAGCGGCAGCAAGCCAGAACGGCGACGTGGACGCGGACCAGCGAGGGAGCCCATGATTACGTTCCCGCATTGCGTCCAGCTCTCTGACCTCGAAGATCTGAGCATGCCGGGCTGGTTCATGCTGACGAAGCCCTTCGACGCCATCGAGGACGGAGTTCTGTACCGCGCTCCGGCTGGGATGCTGACCGACGGAGCGAGCATACCGCGATTTGCATGGCGCATCGTGGGCTCTCCCTGGACTGGGCGCTATCTCAGAGCCGCCATCATCCACGATGCGGGATACAGCGGCAAGTTGCTGTCTGGACCTGTAGATGGTATCTTGGAATCATGCGAGATGACACGGAAAGAGATCGACGAGCTATTCTACCGTCTAATGCTCGCACGCGGCGTCGGGAAGCGCCGTGCATGGGCTATGCACAGAGCAGTACGCGCCGGAGGCTGGGCGCCGTGGAACCGATCACGACGAGGGACACAAGATGCCAGCGCCTGACCCCAAAGAACTCGCCCGACTCATAGCAGAGCACCGGAGGTTCAAGGGTCTTGGGTTAGCAGCTACTTGAAGGTGACCCTGGTACGCATCTCGAAGGACACACCTTTGGCGTAAGCTCTTGAGAATTTCTGGAACCGAGCCAAGACCGTATCCGCTACCTTCTGCTTGAATCCTGCAAAGCCAACGTCGTTGTCAAAGAACTTCTTTCCTACAGTCGGGCCTACTGATTCCCGTAGAATCAACTCGCCGGACTTTACCGCTTCACTGAATTGCACTGAGGTCAGGGACAGCTTTTGTACCTCAGACAACCGCTCTGGGTACCCATTGGCGATACGTGGATCGTTTGCGACGTCACGATAGTACGCCAGCATGGGGCCGCCTTCTTTTCTCTTTACCGCTTCCCGACCGTCGTGCAGGATGACAGCCCAGAAGTGGGGTACCTGTGCCTTTAGGCTGGTTCTGCCATCTTGTGCGATTTCCAAGCCGCCCTTTAGTGCTGTAGAAGGTATCGAGGACATAGATTGTCTGTGTAGCAGATCCCTCAGATCCTTGATGGTTGGGTCGAGGAACTGGATGAAGTAATCCGGGACTGTAATCTGCCCTGCCGAGCCGGTAGCCATCGGGTCACTCCTTCACACCATCTGAGAGGTCTCGACCGTTTGCTGCGGCTTCTGGGGCACTTTCACGCATGCGCCCAACAGTGTCTGCAGTCTTGATGTCGATGTAGTCAGTGACTTTGCGGAAATTGAATGAATCTGGGTCGATACCGAGGCCTGACTTTTTCGTATCTCCGAGGGTACGAGACAGTGCCCGGGAGATGGTTCGCTGAGATCTCCCGATGACCAGGGCTTGGAAAGACATTAAGGCGTTGACGAATTCGTTATTCGCTCCGAGCTTGCCCGGAATCTGAATGCCGGCGAGCAGTGGGGGAACCTGGTGACTGGTAACGATGTCCATCTTGGTTACTTCGTAGTTCTTCTGGAACGCCTCATCGGTCTTGCTGTCTTTGGTGATCTGTTGGAAGAAGATTTTTGTGTCGGCAGTGCTTGAGAAAGCGTGGGCCACGGATTGGTGCTTCTTGCCGGTCTCGGATGTCTGGGAAATCGCGGTTCTGATTTTGTTCCAGTCTGTTTTACCGATGGGCGTTCCAGGACCGTGAATGAACAGTAGGAAGTCCACAATACACCGATTGACGTAGTCAGAGAGTTTTTCTTCCCAGGCAGCATTGGCTGTTTCCATGGCAGGGGCTGAAGATAGCCAGCCGGGCTCCCCATAGAGAGGATGCCCCCCGAGAGGATCTGGGATATAGATGACTTCAGACACGTTTTCAGGTTGTAGATTGTTGGCAGCCTCTGTTGCCAGGAATCTGGCTTTGTCCCCGAAGCGGCAGAAAGCAGTATCGATATCAGATCCGTACCCGATATTAAAATAGAAATCTTTGCCATTGCCTTCACTGAACGCATATAGTTCATCAGTCGGCAGGTAATACAGGGCCTTGACCTCTCCGTTGATCGGATCATTTGAATCTCGACGCACTTCTATGGCCATGTCCCCCAATTCGAAGAAATCGGACCCACCCCGTGAGAGTAGATCTTGAAAGTCGATGAGGCAAAGGGCATCGAGCTGTTTTTCTGCTTCAGATCTGTGGATATCCGGATCCATTATAAACTGGATGATGTCTTTTGGGTCGATGCCAGCTTGGCCGGCCTCAGCGCCTGCCGCTTCCTTCTCTTGATCACTTATCATACCGAGACCTACCGAGCAAGCAACTTTTGATCTGATGCACGCTCCGTGTGTAGCATTCTTTTTGAGCCAGGCACGGGCACCGGGTTTGTTGAAGGTGTGAACCATGACACCTTCAGCTGTGAGGCTGCTGCCATACGATTCCCCAGGCTGGAGGGATCCAGATGCGTCCGTGAGCAATTCTTTTTGGATCCTACCTTCTGACCCAAAAAGTTCGATACGTGTGTCGATAGACGTACAATTCAAGGTTTCTGCTGGCATTTTAGCTGTCCCCATATTAGATTGAGTTGACGTAAAGTATGGGTGCAATATATTGCGATAATAGATAAGACGCAATTTCAGGGAGCAAGCATGCCGAATTCAAAGAGAAAACGCAGGTACACGAAACTGGACATAGCTTTCGTGTCGTTGTGCCCTAAAGGCAAAAACGGACTGCCTGTGGTAATGAAGGCGGCTACGTCTGAGTCCGACCGGCCGATGATCACTATAGGTACCGTGGCCAAAGCGACACCTGAATTTGACACCACCGGGGAAATCCTAGCATTAGTGTACGTCCCTGAACTCCCCGACAGTGACGGAGATTCCGCTGGGGCTGGCGTGATCAAGGAAGCTTGCAGCTCGTTTGCGAAAAACGGCCTGAACCTGGATATCCGCCACAACAACATGCCTATCTCGAAAGATAAGGCTTTCGTGGCCCAGTCGTTTATCGTCCAAAAGGGCGATACCCGTTTCGAGGATGTTAAGCTGACTGACGGGACTTCTGTTGACCCCGAGGGTGGGTGGGCGCTGTCGATCAAGCTGGAGGACAAGGATCTCAGGGAGCTGTACAAGGAAAAGGGCTGGCAAGGTGTCAGCATGTTTGGATATGGGACCACAGAAGAGGTTGCCAAGTCGGAATCGGATGGGGAGGCGTTGTGGGAGCGGCTTCTGAAATCGATGAAGGAACATTTCGTAAAGCACGGACATACAGAAGGAGAAGACTCGATGACTGACCAGGAAAAGAAGGATTTCGCAGAACTCGTCGCAACTTCGACTGCGACGGCTGTGGCCAAGGCCATGAAGCCCGATGCCGAAACCGACGAAGAGAAGGTTGAGAGACTCAAAAAGGAAGCTGAGGCGTCCAAGGGCGAAGTCGATCTGACCGACCCGAAAGCCGTCAAGGAGCATATCAAGCAGTTGAAGCTCAAGAAGGCTATCGAGGGTCTGGATCCGAACGACCCTGAAGCCCTGGAGAAGCACCTCAAGGCCCTGGAAGCCGAAGTCTCCAAGGATGACACGGACGTCACTCCCGGCAGCATCCAGAAGAATGTTGACGCTGATCTCGCGGCACTCACGACCGGGGAAAAGCTGATGAAGTCCTTCGAAGACGCAGCGGACGTGGCACTCAACGGCAAGTAAGTTAGTCATCAGCCGTGGGTAGTCGGCTCGGTTAATACCATCCACAAGAGAAGGAGATATGGAACATGACTCTGAAAGCACAACCAGCTCTGACCTCAAACACAGACCAGTTCTCTACGCAGAAGCGGTTTGAGTGCACTGAAGTCAAGAACGTAACATTCGGTACGGATGCGGCAGCGCCCCTGCTGGCTCTGCTTACGCCCGTGGCGTACAACGAAAACACCGGCTACTGGGCTAAGTGGGCAAAGCCGACCCAGGACGTCTACACCATCGCGGTCACCACCGACTACACAAGCGGTACCTTCACGGTCACAATTGACGGCGAAACGTCTGGCACGATCGCGAGCAGTGCATCTCTGGCTACCGTGCAGGCAGCTGTCGATGCCCTTTCCAACGTGCGCTCTGGAGACATCGTGGTAACGGAAGCTGCTGCAGGCGGCGTCGATATCGATCTCGGTGGATTCATCTTCACGTTTGCGACGACCGGTAATTTCCGGGGTCGAGCCATCACCATGACGGCCGATTTTGGCAGTCTGGTTGGCGGTACCGGGGCTGCCATAACCAACACCGTTGCCGGTGTCGAAGCCAATGGTACCGACATCCCGAAGGCGTTCGTCGCACCGACTTCGATTCAAACGTACGCGGATGGTGAGACAGTTGGTGTGGTCATGTGGGCCGGTAAAGTTCACATTGATGACATCACAGTCGAATCGGCAGATGACAGCGATTTCCAGTACATCGCCAAGAAGACGTTCCGAGGCCTTGGCATCCGGATCGAGTCGTTGGCTGGTATCCGGTAAGGGTTTTCAACAAGCCGAGTAAGGCAACAATCGCCACATAAGGCAACCAACAGGGAGAGTATATCATGCCAGCAGTCCCAGTATCAGCGGTCACTGATCAATCGGCGGTTGTCCTTACCGCTATCATCAACAAACTACAGAAACCGTCCACGTTTCTGTACAACATCCTGTATCGGAACGCCCCGGTTCGGTATGTGGAGACCGGCCAGTACCAGATTGACATTAAGAACGGTGTCGCCAACATTGCACCTCTGACCCGTACGGACGGCGAGGCCAAGATGTTGACGCGCGGTACCGGGGATGTCAAGAATGGCACGCTGCCGAATATCCGCATGAAGATGCCGATTTCGTACAACGAAGACCTGTACAAGCGTCTTCCCGGTATGATTTCCGGTGGAGGTCTGATCCGGCCCGGCGAGGCGTCTTACTTCATGAAGGTGGTAGCCGAGACGATCTCTGCTGACGCACAGAACATGCTCGACGCCTGGTGGAGACGCCAGGAGTGGTTCGCGGCAAAGCTTCTCGCAGGCGCCGTGTCGTACTCCGATACCGACGGTACGAACTTCGCTATCGACCTGGAACGCCCGGTCGGTAACACATCCACGCCCGGAACAAAATGGAACGATGACGCCTGCACACCTCGCAAAGATATGGTCGCATTGAAGCTTCTGGCCAGCACGGCCCAGACGTCTTTGCGGCTCGGTATCTGCAACGACAACATGGCGAACAAGTTGCTTGCTTCCGTTGAGGCAGGACAGCTCAAGTGGGACGAGGACAACCTCAAGAACACCTACGGCACCAACACGACCATCGTAAATCATATCTTCAAAGGTATGGACGAGGACTTTGATTCTGTGTACCTCGGCCGCCTTGGGGGTGTTGAAGTCTGGTGCTACAACGGCGTGGACCTGGACGATGGCACCACCCCGTTCGTTCCCAATGACACCATCCGGTGCTTCAATCCCAGCACTCGTTCCCGCATCATCATGTACGCCCCGATCCCGAAGGCTACCACGAAGGGTATCCAGCTGGTACGGACGCGCAAGCTGTCGTGGGCCAAACCGAAAGACGATCCGGTCTCCTTCGTCCAATACCTGGAATCGCGGGAATTCCCGTTCGAAACCAGAGCGGACTGGGTGTTCGACATCGTTCCGTATTGATCGCGCGGAATCTCAGAATCGGAGGGGGGGGGCTTAAAGCCCCCTTCCGGTTTCTCAGTACCAGCATTTGAAAGGGGCTAGGGCATGGAAGCAAAGTACACAGCGGCAATTACCATTCTGGGCAACCACAGGCGTGTGTCTCCTGGTGATGCATCCTTTACAGCATCAGATGTGGGCATCAATCCGGCCAACGTCAAGCACCTGGTTGACAGAGGCTTCATTGTCCCTTACGTGGAGCCGGACCCCCCCGAAGCTCCCGCCAGAATCAAAACATCGGAACTGAACAAGGATCCGAAAGAAAAGTCTGAAGGCAGTGTGTCTCTGAATGTGGGGAGTCCCTGGATCTTTGACCCGGAGGAATTCTCAGAGAGCTCCCACACGGAACTCTTAGCCTTGATCGATACCGTCTGTGAGGAGCGCGGACTGACTCCACCGAAGTTCCGGACCAAGAAGCCCAACACCATCAAAGCCGCCGCACTCAAACACCTGAGCCAAGATCGGGCGTAGATTACAATGGGCGTATTCGTCACAACAGGCACTTTGAAAGCCCGCTGCCGGCTGTCGACAGCGGTTGACGCTGAGGCGTTGGCGATCTTTGATGAGTCAGAACGGTCTGCCGCTGCCTGGATCGTGGGAGAGCTCACCCCAGACATAGTTCAGGACATCATAGCGTATCCTGACGACGCGATCCCGACGACGGCTGAAGGGGCGATACGCCTTAAAGCCGAGCAGGCAGAGACGCTTTACGTGTTCTCCAATATGCTATTCAGGCTGCCAAGCTTCTTCTTGGAGGCGCAATCCAAGTCTAGGATGTCGTACAACGATAACGCGGCATCTCGGAAGCAGTTTGCTCAGCTGAAGGATCAGAGCGACAGACTCACCCAGCATGCCGTCTCGTTGATGGCTGGGTTGGTGGCTGATATGGCGACATCAGACAGCGATACCACCCCAGACTCTGAGGCCTTGCTGGGAGCTGGTGGGACCAGGCAAAGTTACCCGTTTTCGTCTTTGGATAGGGATGTACCTTGGGGGTCATACTCACATTCTCCTTTGGATATAGATGACCTTGGGAGGCTATATTCTTGATCCTCAGAACAGACATTCAAGACAAGATCGTCGAAATCCTCAACCAGGAGATTTTCGATGTTGTCGAATATGATGCTTCAGAATACGCAGAACCTACACTGACTGGGAACAAAATAGCCCCTGCTGTGGTGGAGGTGAACGAGACCGGGTGTGCCTTTATTTTGGACAAAAACAGCAACCGGTCGCTGTCTCAGGCCAGGGCAGGTTGGAAATTCGCTGCTTATATCGAGTTTGCTCAAGAGGTTTTGTTGGATCCAGCGTGTGATACGTTCTTGACCAAAGTCCAGTTCATCGAGAAATCTGGGGAGTTTGCATCGTTGATGCTTTTGAATTACCTTGTAGCACATCCAACGAGGGCGTCGGCACAAGGTGCAACAGCAGCAGTTTTTATGTTTGAGGTCAACCCTGTAAAGTAAGGAGATAGGTTAGATGAAAAACAACACCACGGGCGTGCCATCAACAGCAGAATATTCCCTCGGTCGGGGGATCATGAACCTCGGGGAACTGGATTCCAGTGATGCTGTAGATTCCTTTTGGGATCTGGGCAACGTTACTGAGTTCACTATCACTCCTGAGGTCGAAGAGAGCGAGCATTACTCGTCTCGTACGGCAGAGAGGTACCTTGACCGTACCGATATCCTGGAGCGTGCTCTGAACGTTTCGTTCACTTGCGAGAACATCAACCAACGCACACTGCAGTGGTTCCTGATGGGAGGCCAGACAGCCGTTGCCAATCCGACGTACATAGGCTTTACCGGGGCTGTGATTGTTGTCGCCGGCAATATCACGCTCGGCACTATCGTACCTCTGGTCAACGTGACCGGAAGTCGGTGCTACGATGTCGTGGCCACGGATATCACAATCGAGACGTCGAACGTGACTCCGGTTGCCCTCGTCAAGGACACGGATTACACGCTGAATGCCAAAGAGGGTACCATTCAGTTGATTTCGACATCCACGAAACTGGCGACAGCCATTGCCGGTGCTGAGGGACTCACCCTGGACCTGGCAGCCAACACCAGCCAGATTCAGAACCTGGTTTCTGTGAACGCATTCACGTCAACCCGTGACGTGGCGCTCATGTTCTTCGCGGAAGACCCGAAGACTGAAGAGAAGACTGAGTACTATTTCTACAAGTGCGGCCTCCGCCCCGAAGGAGACCACGGCTTGATTACCGAAGAGTACAAGACTCTCACATTCTCCGGCAAGCTCGTAACACCCGACGGCCAGACGTCCCCGGTCCGTGTCACCCCAATTGTGGAAGCGTAGTCGCTCGCTTCCCCTGCCCCCCGCCCTCGCCCCCTTTCCCAGGGGCGGGGGTTTTTTGTGTTGTAGAATTTGCATAGATAACCTATATTGCTGTACTGGGAATCTTAGTATTTGATGTGGGGCAGCAACAGAACAAAGGAAGCGACAATGAATGTGTTTGCCAGACTCTCGAAAAAAGCCGCTAAAACTGTCCGGATCGAAGGCGAGTCAGTTAAGGTGTACCGACTGACCGGTAAGGTCATCTTGTCTGGGGGGAAACTGGTACAGAGGGCGCTGGCGCATGTCGCTGTACTATTCGAAGATACCGGCCGGGATTCGTCAGTGGAGATTGTCCAGAACGAGGAAGGCGCCTATTCACGCAAGGTGGCACCTGTGTCCCTTGACGTGGCGCAAATGCGCAATGATCGCCGGGACTCTGCCTGGGCTGCCCTAGCCCAGCTTCTGGACCGGGATGAGGCTGCCACAGCGCTGGCCGCTATCCTCCGAGATACGTACAGAGACGAGTTCGACGGGGACTCAGATGAGGATGTCTTGAATTCATTTTCCCTTGACCAGCTGGCCGAAACTCTGGACACCGTGCTGGAGGTCAACGACATCCTAAAAAAGCTGAAGGGGGTGGTTCCGGTACTTCAGGAAAAGCTTCAAGGGACCGCCCCGACGACAAGCGAAGACGCGGAGCCCGAGATCGGGCCAAGCGATCCGGAATGAATCTGGACGGGTATGAAGAGGGTTTGGCGGAAGCCGCCATCGTTCTTCAATCGTTTGGGTTGCCTGAAAGCCTGGTACTTGATACAGATTCTGTGAGTTTGGAGGCTATCATCAAGAAAGCTTCAGAATTGCGGAACGTAGAGTTGGCGAACAATTTGGCCTTAGGTGCGCTGGCGGCACAAGGTACAGGTAAGGCAATCAACAAAATGGTCAAGAACTTGAGCAAACAGAATCGGGCCGGCAATGGTTCGGATTTTGCAAGGGATATGGGCCTAGCGTAAGGGTGGTGCTGTGGGCGAATTTCAAGATACAGGCGGACTACAGTACCACTTGGATGTCGTGGGGGGTGAGAACTCCCAGAAAGCGATGCAGGCCTTTGCCAACGACTTGAAAGCCCTTCGGGCTGAGTTGCAATCGGTTAAGGATCTCAGCGCATCATTCAAGTTCTCCAAGCAATCTGCCCAGAATGCAGTAGCACTTTCTACAGCGCTCGACAAGTCGGCTAAAGCTGCCCATAACCTCAACACGGAGGTTGAGAATACAGTAGATCTTACGAAGCAGCAAGCATACCTCCAGCGTCAGATTCAGAACCTCAAAAACAAGTCGTATTCTCTGCACGATAAGGAATACCAGAGGCTCAAGCTTCGTGTCGACCAGGAATCCAGATCTCTGGCACTGGAGAGTAAGAGACTCCAACTCGGGAACCGGGCGCTCCAAGAGCAAGAACGCTCTGTCGCGATACTCTCTAAGAAACAACAGCTCACCAACCAAATAGCTTCGTCTTCAGATACGGGACTGCAGAAGCTCAAACTAGAGAATGCTGCGCTCCAGCAGCAACAGAGTTTGAAGCAGGCCTTAGTTTTGGCCGGTAGTCGAGTGCTTCAAGGTCTCAAGACTCAGGTAGCACTACAGACACGCCTATCGTCGTTGAAAACTACACTGACTGTTGGTGGCAGTCCGGATGTTCAGGGGCTGCAGAAGCAAGTAGCGCTCATGCAGCGTAGACAAGCTCTCGAAACGTCGAGGGATGTCCTTCACGATCGGGATTACCAGACCATAAAGAAGAAGTATGATCTGGAAGCCAGACTTGTCTCTTTGGAGAGCAAAAAGTTCCAGCTTGAAAACCTGACGCTCCAAAAGAAAGAGCGGGTTATTTCGATACTGAAGGCCCAGAGAGCTATCGAAACAACTATCGCAGAGCTGAAGGACAAGAACCTCCAGCGACTCTCTGTTGAGGAGCAGGCACAGAAGCGAATCACGAATTTGCTTAATCAGCAGGTTCTTGCCCGGCGCACCAAAACTCTAGCAACCAAGGCCGGGTTGGATATCAATGACCCGAACGTTGCGAGGCAGCTGGGTCTTGAAGTCCAGGAGAACGCAAAAACGATGAGTCAGGCTTCGGAGTCCACAAGAAGCTACGCAGTGAATCTGGCCCACCTGTTCAAGGTGTACGCCTTCTACACCATCATCAACCAGTTTACCAGAGCACTACGTACCGTCATCACGGAACTGTTCCGGTTCAATGCTGAGATGGAAGTGACCGAGTTGGGGTTGGCAGCCTTGTTCACAGCTACGGGTACCCTTGTGGATGAGAACGGGAGGCTATTAAAGGGGGTGGAAGCCCTTAACGCTGCCCATGCGGTGTCGAGGGACCAGATGCGCAAGTTGCGCGTTGATGCCCTATCTACGAGCTCGACATTTGAGGATCTGGCTAGGAATCTCCAGTATGCCATAGCCCCGGGAATGAAAGCCGGGTTTGATCCGGATCAGGTTCGGGAGTTTACAGGCAGTGTGTCCCGGGCGGCCACGGCTGTCGGACTTCTTCAGAACCAGCTACCCGAAGAGATCAGGTCGCTACTCACAGGGCAGATCCGTCAACAGACATCGCGTCTGGCAGTGAGTTTGGATATCTCTCGGGAGGACGTGAAAAACTGGACAGCTATGGGGACGCTGTTCAAGGAACTCCAGTCGCGGTTCCAAGCGTTCAACGACGCCGGCGAAGAGAGTATGGAAACTCTCACAGTCAAACTCAGTAACCTGAAAGACCGGTTCCAGTTGCTAGCCGGAGCAGCCGGGATAGGAGTGTTCGAAGATTTCAAAGACCTGGTTACGGATCTGTCGAACGCTTTGGTTACCAAGGATCCGTTTGGCAAAATGCAGCCGAGCAAGTCGGCACTGGCAGCCCTAACGGCATTCGCTGATGAAATCAAGCTGCTTCTTCAATACGTACGCAGGCTGGCGGTAGGGGGCAATTTAGAGGATCTGGCTGCCTCCTTGGGGAAATCTTTGAGGGTGTTGGTCGTATACGCGTTGGAGATCGTTAAAACGTTCGTAACAATCTTCGGGTGGGTCAGCAAGCTGGTAACAGCATTCGACAAGCTGGAGATCTTTGGGACGAGATCTAGCACACTGGCTGCAGGTCTGGGCAAGCTAACTGCTGCTGTAGTCGGACTCGCAACTGCTTGGAGGTTGTTAGGGGTCGCAGGGGCCACAGGAGCAATTAGTCAGTTTGCGACAGGGGCTGCCGGTAAAGCTGGATTGGTAGGTGCCGGCGCCGGTGTCGGGGCCGGTGGAGGGCTTACAGCAGGAGCTGCTATCGTTTGGATGAAATCAGTCCTGCTCACTGGCGCCGCGATATCTGTGATCACTTTGGTTGTGGTAAAAGCACTTCAGATGATTTCGAACAAACTAGCCAGCATGGGAGGGGAGGGCGGCCAACTCAATTTCACAGAATTTCTGAGTGCCCTTCGGGTATTGTTTGAGGGTGCAGCACAGGTACTGGCAGCCCCACTGTTTGCATTTGGTGGATACTTTCTCGGGCAATTCAAGAGTATTTTAGATTCGATGCTAAAGGCTTTCCATTTTACTGGAATCCTAACGGAAGCTGACGCCAAAGCAATAAAGACCCTGGAGCAGACGAAAGAAGACCTTAACGCCGTCTGGAAAGCTATCGGAAAGGAAACATCCGATAAGCTAGTTGGCATCACCCAAAAGGCAGATAAGAGGGCTGGGATTGGGGTAGACGATGGTACGGTAGAGTCTCTGAAGTTGATAGACACGTTCCTGGATTCCGTGGCGGCATCCGTGATTTCAACCAACTACAACCTTGCCGATATGACCTCGTACCTTGAAGAGGCAAAAAAGGAAGCTGGGGAGTTCAAGTTCGACTCTGGGGATTATGGGACCAGCGTGTCGGGATTGGCCGCTGTGATTCTGAAAGACGTCCAGGCGGCATCGTTTGCCCGGGAAGAATACGCCAACCTGAAGAAGACGCTGCAGGATCAGCAGGCAGCGTTCAAGGCATCGGCAGATGCCAGAAAGGAAGAAGCCAAATCGACAAAGCTCTTCACAGCTGGTGAGATCCACGCGGTGGCGGCGTTCAAGGCGGCGTCCCTGGAGGTTCTTGACCTGAAGCGATCCGAGCGACAGCTTGTTAACGAGATCAAAGCTTTGGAGATGGCAGGAGACGCATCGTCACTGCGGGATGCTAAAGCAAGACTTGAGGTGATCAAAGAAGGGCTGGGACTCGCGAAGGGTAGGCAGGCAGCGACACTAAGTGGATTAAATACTGAGTCAAAGGGAAAAGTAACGACCCAAGTGGGAGGTATAATCAAAGCCGAATCTGGGGCGAAAGCCACAGGTGCACAGATAACATCTCTCGATAAGGTGTATGCAGAACAGTTGGCGCTAATCAAGGTGCAGGCCCAGAAGAACGCCGAAAAGAACTACCTGACGGCGCGTATCGCACAGGAAAAGAAGTTCGCGTTGGATGTCGTTCAGTTCAAGGTTGATTCTGGTAAGCTATCTGAGAAAAAAGCTGCCAAAGAACGTGCAACCATCAACAGACAGTACCTGGCTCAGGAATCTGATATTGAGCGTAGCGCGTTGCTTACATTGCACACCCAAGCTCTCGCGAACCTGAAGGAAGAAGAGGCTGTCCGGAAGCGCATACTCTCAGACCAGCTTTCCAAAGCTGCCACACCTGAAGATAAAACCAAGGTAACGGACGCTCAAGCAGCTCTCGATACAGAGATCGCTAATAGACGAAAGGTGATCGACATTAACATTGGGGGGTTGCGTGATGAACATAAAATCCGTACCCAAATGGAGGAGGACAGCCTTGATATCAAGCGAAAAGGGACGGTAAACTATTTCACTGAAATGGGGGATGGATTCTCTGAACTTCAGACGACCGTAGCAGGTACCCTCTCCCAGGCGTTCACTCGCAGTGTCGCAGGACTTGATTACGACCTGCGCACAGCCCTAGGCAACGCACTGCTGAGCTTCGCGGATAAGTTGGGTCAGAAGGTATTCGAAGAGACCTTGGACGGGATAGTATCTGCATTGACCGAGGGGGCGAAATCTGAGGCGGTTATGGGGCCACTAAGCAAGATCTTTTCTGGTATCTTTGGCACGAAAACGGCAGAGAAGCAGACATCTGTGGTTTCGGGTGAAGGCATTGTAGAGGGAGCCACCGAAACGACAGACATGATGACTTCTAAGTCGCCCGGCATGTTGGGGACGATTACCGGGGGCTTCAAAAAGATGCTTGGCAGCCTGACCGGAGTCTTGTCCGGAGGTTTCTCTGGACTCCTAGGCAGTATAGGTGGGTTGTTCTCTGGAGGTTTTGGGGGGTTAATGAGTAGTATGTCTGGACTGCTGTCTGGGGGATTTGAGGGGATTATGGGATCCCTAAGCAGTCTGTTTTCTGGTATGGGTGGTGGGGGTGGTGGGGGTGGTGTGGGTGCTGCTATCGGCGGCTTGGCATCAATGGCCATGAGTTTCTTCGGGGGTGCAGCTCACGGAGGCCTGGTCAGAGGGTATGCGTCCGGGGGTCCAGTACCTGGCCGACCTGCCGGTATCGATCGTAGGGATACGGTTCCTGCGTGGCTAAGACCCTCTGAGTACGTCATACGTCCCGAAGCCGTGTCCAAGTACGGAGCGTCGCTGTTCCAGGCTATGAATAACCTGCAGCTCGATAGCAGTTCTTTGCCCGGCGTCTCGACAGTTGTGGAGTCGGTGCCTATGGTAAGGGGTATGGCATCAGCAGCTTCTGGTGGATCGGTTGGCTACGGATCTGGACCAATGTCTCAGATTCTTCCCGTTCTGGTTGCCAACGAGCTGTCGATGGAACGAATGATCGCCGGAGGCAGGTCGTCCTTTGACGCAGCAGTATCCAAGGCGTCGAACCAAAACCCAAATCAAACACGCGCTGGCGGAGGATTTTGATGAGATTCACAGGCACTACAGATAGCCATTTGGGGTTGCTGGAAAAGATCAGAGACCACGCCACTGTCGCCAATTCCGTGAGTACTCCGGCCGCGACTGGTACGGGTAACGGCTTGATCTCATATCCTGTGGCAGAGAACGACGCCCCGTCCGAAACTTGGACTCTTACATGCACGGCTACAGCCGTCGATGGAGGCACGTTCTCAGTGGTAGGTAGTGTGTCCGGAGCGAAGGCAGTGACTTATGTTGGGACGGCATACGACAACGATATCGTGGCGTTTACGATCTCGGACGGGTCAACCGATTTCATCGTCGGAGATGTCTTCGAATTTGTCGTAACCCAACTAATCGGGGAAAATGTGTGGGAGGAGATGAGGTACAGGAATCTGGTAGACGTTACGACAGCAGAAGGGTACACAGGAGAGTTTGATTACAGTGCGGGGGCGGCTAACGCTAGGGCGTTTGTCTTGAACCCAGAGGGGACAAAACTCTTCATACTGGACACAAATAAGTCTGTCTATTCTTACACGCTGAGTCGTGCGGGATATATAGATTCCGCTACGTACGATACGGCGTCTTTTGATACCTCGGGACAAACAACCAGCCCTCAAGGGTTGGCGTTCAGCCCGGACGGGTTGGGTATGTACGTGGTGGGTACTGGGGGGGTCGTGTACCAATACACGATGACCGTCGCCTGGGGCCTGAGCACGGCCACGTATGCGTCAAAGACGCTCAGTGTGGCTACAGAGCTGACGACTACAGGATCGGATCTGGTTTTCGACGATACGGGATCCAATCTGTACGTGACGTCCAGTACGAACAACATCGTTGCCCAGTACTCCATGACTACCCCGTACGACCTGTCTACTGGGAGTTACACATCGAAACAAGGGGCCTATGCAGATGTGGCGTATTGTCGATCCATGGTGCTGAGCTCTGACTTGGATGATGCCTTTTTCTACAGCAGTACTGCCGATACCCTGTACCGGTATCCTGTAGCTACTCCGGGAGATATTTCAACAATTTCATACGGGGAAAAATCGTCGATTGTCGATTTCGGATGGGGCAATCCAGTCTTTATGAAAGCCAATGCTACCGGCGATATCTGGTATGTGATGGACCCGGACGACGATACCATTTATCAGCTTGCCATGTCTACGGATTGGGATGTTTCTACCCTTTGGCAAGATACGAAGGAGGTCGATGCCTCGGATGCTATCTCCGGTACGGGATTGGTAGGGATGGCGTTCAATCCAGACGGGGAAGAAGTGTTTCTGACCGACGTAACCGATGGATACGTGCGCATGTTGGACATGGAAGTGCCTTGGCGCATTGCTAGTGCTTATTACGACGCGAAAGAGTACGACCCTACGGCCCAGTGTTCTGATGCGCAAGGGATACACTTCAGTGCGAACGGCAAGTACATGTTCTTGTGTGATGGTACCCCAGACACGATTTTCCGATATGAGTTGGGGGCTCCTTGGGTAGCATCAACGGCGACATACGGCGGAGATTCATTGGTGTTGGCATCTGGGACTATCGGCGATTGCTTCTTCAATCCAGATGGGACGAAGCTGTATGTATCTAAGTACCTTAGTGGAGGGTACATAGAAGAATATTCTTTAACATCCCCCTGGACGCTTGGAACGGCCACACTCGTAACCACCCAAGCTACTGTAAGCAGCAGTTATAGGGGATTAGCTCTTAGTTCTGACGGCACACACGTCTACGTTTCTAATTGGTCGACTATCTTTCACTGGGAGCTTTCGACGGCTTGGGATATAAGCACGATGTCTTACACGGACGCCCTTGCAACCTCTATAGGTGTTAAAAGCTTCGCATTCGATCCAACAGGAACGCAGCTTGGGATCGTGGGCTCTAGCAATAGAGTTCGAACGCACACTTTGCACTATGCTTGGATGCTAGCGTATAGTGTAGGATCAATAACAGTATACCTATCCCTACCTACGGCGACTATTCGAGACCTCGCGTATAATTCAGACGGCACGGCTGTTACCTTTTTCGTTTCGTCAACGGCTGTAGTCGAGTATGCTTGCTCCGCCTATGATCTAAGGACCGCTACTAGTGTCGCGATTGCTGAATTCGATGTCTCTGCCCAAGACGCCACTCCGAACGGCGTGGCGTTCAACGACGACGGCACCAAGATGTACGTGGCTGGCGCCTCTACTAAATACGTCTATCAGTACCCATTATCGTCAGCCTATGATCTCACCTCAGCCACCGCTGTCGGGGTCGTGTCCTTGGATGTTTCCTACTTAACCACGGTCCCTCAGGGGATCTGTTTTAGTCCGGACGGCACTGAGATGTTCGTGGTGAGGGTCGGGACAACAGCCACCCTGGCAAGGTACACACTATCGACACCTTGGGACCTGTCCACCGCCAGCTACGTGTCGATGTTCGACATGTCCAGTGAAGACACAGACATGTACAACCTTGTGTTCACCGACGACGGCATGCGCTTCATCATTTGTGGTCAGGACAACGACTACGCCTACCAGTACGATCTAACGACAGCTTGGGATATCACTACGGCGAGTTACGGTTCTGAGTATTTCGACCTCAGCTCGTACACCATGGCACCATCGGGCATAGCCCTCGATCCGGGAGGATCGACACTGTTTATTGCAGAGGGGATAAACTCCAAAATCTTCGAATTCGTACTGGATACCGAATCGGAGCTGATACTTAAAGGACCCGGCAGCGATGGGACGGATGATGTTTACATCGGATTCCGGACATACACAGACGTCACGAACGGCAGGTTCGGGCTTTATGCCGAGGGCTACACGGGATACGAGAGTGCTCAAACCTTCTGGCTCCAACCCGGATCGATGTACCAAGTAAGCCAGACATACCGACCTCTGTACCGCCTGGTCAACAACAACTCCTATGAGTACTGGCTGTACATATCGGGTCGGTCTATCGTGACTGTAGCTCGTCCCAATATGCGATATGAAGTCGGGTACTCGGGGCTGTACTACAGCAACGATTCTCCCCTGAGCCCCGTGACGGGGAACCCATATCCGATGTACGTCGGAGCATCGTCGTTGAGTCAGATTATCTCAGAACACCTCGGAGCCTGCTTCTACAACGGTTACCCTGGGGAGTCTGCGTCGAACGCTTACCTGAGATACACTACTTGGCTTCCGATAGGAGATCACCCAGATACAGGTCGGGTTTCAGTGTGGCCTTGGAACGTGCAGTATGACTCTTCCGATTTGACCGAGTTGGGCCCTATACTCAAGCCGGACGAGTCCTCGGTGTACGACCTGATGGCAGCCACATTGATCACGGACGGAAAGGTGTTCGGCCAACTGGAGGGGATGTACTTCATTCCTCCGTTTGGGGTATCGGCCGAAGACACAGTGACGGTAGGAACCGACGTTTACGACGTGTTCCCGGCCGAGACCCTACAGCTGTACTGCGCAATCAAGAGGTAGAGAGTTATGGCATATCAAACGAATACAGCATCCGTTGCTAGTCAGGACTCTCTGTTGATAGCCTGGTCAATATTTCTGACGACTAATGGGTGGACTCAGGATAACTTGGCTGTAGATGGAAACGGCTATCGATTCCATGCCCACAAGGGTAGCCTATTCCTCAACATGCGTTCCCGCACGACTGGTGACAATTTCGGACTGTCAGAGACTGCTGTAGACGGAATCTGCATGAACCTCGGTACGAGTTATTCGTCTGGGTTGGGGTGGTACGAGCAACCCGGCGCATCCACTCTGACGTACAACAGATTCGCTCAGACGTTCGATCTCACAGATGCTGAAGAATACCACTTCTTCATTGACGGTGATACACACGGAATGGCCGTCCTCAGTTCTGGCGGCCACTGGAACTTCTTGGCATTTGGGGAGACGAACAAGGGGGACATCTGGTACAGTGGTAGCCTATCAATGAAGGCGTCCGGGACATCCCCAGCATATCTGCTTCCGTTGCACTTTCTCAATGCCGGATTGGCAAACTCTACGGGGTACGCCAGCTGCGCCAGTGCTATCTATCACAACAGCACCTGGAAATACTGGGCGCGTACCGGATTCGGTCAGGCATCACCCAGCGAGTCACACTTCCAATCTGCTTTCGGTCTCAACTATCCGATGCTCTTGCATGGAGTGGATAGCTTTTCCGGAGGTCGGGCTTTGGTTGTTCCAGAGATACTGTCTGATGCGGGGTCTGGGTACCTGAACGCCCTCGGGGCACTGGAGGACTCTCTGGCCCTGTACAACGGCCTCAACGACACTCAGGGGCGCGAGATGATCCTCGGGGCAGATACGTACATGGTGTTCCAGGCAACAGGTACCTATGCATACCCTGTCCCTACTGATGCGGGTATCGCATATGCGTTCAAGAAGGTGTTGTAATGGCGAGCCTGTCAGGGACAATTGCACATTCGTTGATATCGCCTGCGTTGGACGCATCAGTTATGTCGTCCAACGTGGTCAACGTATCAGAGGCTGCGCCTTACCTGAGTGGGGGGTGGGTTCTTCCCGATACTGAATCCGGGGATCTGGCGCACACCAATCCTGATATCGGCAGCGAT
Source organism: uncultured Rhodobacter sp. (assembly GCA_964469075.1). Taxonomy (GTDB): domain Bacteria; phylum Pseudomonadota; class Alphaproteobacteria; order Rhodobacterales; family Rhodobacteraceae; genus UBA5972. Next base: position 23,249 of record CAYXXQ010000001.1, on the reverse strand, counting down.
GAGTTGTCCGGAGCCGTATACGAAGGTCTTGGGGAGGCCCTGTACGATAGGATTATCGTAGACCCCACGTCGATATCGCTCGACAGGATCTTGGGGACGGCCACTGAAGACGTTGAAGTTTGGAGCACGTACCGAGAAAAGAAGACGTGCACCAGCATCTCAGGTGATGTCGAGGGTGTGGAGATAGGGACTGGGCCTACTGATGTCCCCTTCGATTTCGATCCCTACGGCAGCTTCAAGTACACGATAGTCGTAGATAAGGACGGGCCTGCTGTTGTCGACACATCCTACATCTGGATCATCACAGGCGCCGATGTCGCAGATGTCACAGTAGACGGTCTGCGACTTGTGTATCCAATCTTCCAACACAACTGGCTGGAGTCCTTTGAGCTGTCGAGTAGCTTCGTTACGTCATTGTTCCTGGCTGGAACATCAGCAGAAAGCCGTACGGGCACCAGGAAACGGCCCAAGAGGTCAAGCACGGCATCTTTCCGTGCCCAAGACGAGGGAACGACTAGGGGCATGGTAGCAGCTCTTAATCGTATCGCTACCAAAGAATACCCAGCGATCATATACTGCGATCTGACCGAGGTCGATTCTGTCGACGTCTCGGCCAGGCAGATCAACATCGATACCGAGTACAAGCGCTTCTTCGTTGGGGGCTATGTTGTCGTTTTGTCCGGAGATTCTCTACAAAAGGCCGCCATCCCCTTCACGATTACTGCCGTGTACTCCGATCACGTTATCGTTCAAGAGTCGTTCAGCTCCGCTACAATCCATGCCGGGGATAAGATCTTCCCTGGTTACCTCGCCAAGTATACTGTGGAATCAGGCGTGACAATGAACCACTGGACAAACGCCGACATGGAGTACTCAGCGACTGAAAAACCAGGAGCCACAAGACTCCCAGCCCGCTACGATTCGGTGCCTAGCACCATCGATCAATATGGCGGAAAGATGATCTTCGATTTTGATCACAACTGGAAGTCAGGCTACGGGATCTCGTCCAAGATGTACGGGGAAGACCACACTCTCGGAGCCAACAGCATCTTCGTGCCAAAAGGGGACCGGCCTGCGCTATCCTATGACCTTGAGCTATCTCTCAACAGTCGTGCGGAGATCTGGCGCTTGGGGGGATTCTTTGAGCTGGCCAAGGGCAGGCTGGAATCGTTTTGGTATATGCCGGACTACGCGCCCTTCGTCCTAGTATCAGTCGGAACATCTACGGTTGTGGTGGAGTCTTGGACGGACTCTTCGGTGTTGGCGGAAGCCGTCTCCCAGTTTGTATATTTGCAGACCAGTACAGGCACGTCGTTCTACCCGATATCCAGCGCTACGTATGATAGTGTTACCGATAGGATGACTTTTACGGTAACTGGCACCATATTAGAATCACTGTTGGATGTCACCAGATCAGGATTCGGATCTCTGGTACGGTTTGCGTCTGATGAAATGTCGGAATCTTGGGTTACTCGATCCATAGCGACGGTCGATGTGAGTCTGATAGAGACACTGGAAGAAGCGACAATCACCATCTAGGGCAGGAGTATTGGGATGTCGATACATGATCCAGGGTACGAATTCTACTACCTTGTCAAGATGTCAAATAGCGAGACAGGTGCCTTCTGGACGTCCAGCGATGAAGAGATCGTTTACGACGGCGACACATACTCCCCAGTGTCTGGGATGGAGATCACCCTGGCACCATCTACTACAGATCTGGAGGAGTCTGAGGGCACTATTGATATCTCCAGCGACGAGGATGTCATACTCACCCGACTGACAGACGGGACTGTCTCGCCAAAAACTGAGATCAAGGTGTTTGGGAAATTTGACGATGACGTGTACCTGATCGACATCGGGTACTTGTACATCGCAACCAGGAACCCAAAAAATCAGTTCGGGGTAACTCGTTTGACGTACCGGGACGTGTGCAGCTACTTCGACAAACCTGCAGGGATTTCATGTAACGCCCAGTGTATGAGAGTGTTTGGTGATATTGGGTGTCGGATGATTCTTTTGGAAGAAACAGTTACTTGCTCAGTGGTCGCTGGTAACAAAGTAACCATCTCGCGACCCCACGTAACAAGTGACGACCAATACGGGAGGGGAAAACTTCGGTATGCCGGTATGAATTTCACGATCAAAAAGTGGGAATCCGGAAGTGTCTTAACTCTAGTGCAGCCCCCTCCTGCGGCTATGGCAGGGCAAGAAGTCACGCTTATTCAAGGGTGTGATAAATCTTGGGAATCCTGCCTAGCCTACAACAACGAGATCAACTTCTTGGGGTGTGGATACAAGATGGTTCCGTATTCCCCGCTATCGGAGACCATATGATGCGTACGCCGCTGAAACGATCAATGAGGTCGATGGATTTCCGCTGGCCGGAAGTAGAAGCCAGTTATGTCAATCGTCTTAAATCGGTGTTGGATGGTTGGAACAACACACCTTATGGCCTCGGGCAACAAGTCAAAGGTGTAGGGGTAGACTGCATACGATTTGTTACCGGGGTGATGGATGACATGTTCCAGCAACCCTACATAAAGTTCCCCCTGATAGCTCAAGATTGTTGTTTGACCGACCACAAACAGTCAAAGGGAATCTACGACTTGCTCTTGAAGCATTACCCCAGTACTGAGATCGAGGCGAATGCTGACGGATCGTATGGTGTGGAACCAGGGGATCTGGTGTGCTGTGGTCCGCTATTGGGAACCCTCGGGCATGGAATGGTTGTAGGGGCGGTTCCTGGGACGATGTATCACGCTACGACTTTCAGTGTGGTGAAGGCTGGGTGCTCTTTCATGGAGTACGGGGTCTACTCGTTCAAGCAAGTGTTACGCCCTATGGGGAAGGATAACTGGTAATGTTTATCGGTAAGGTAATAACTTTCATTGTCATTCAAGCCTTGTCTCTCATGGCTGGGATGCTTCTCAGGAAGGACCAAAAAGAGCCAACGCTCAACGACGATAAGGCAACGACATCTTCCACACGCGGGAATATGATCCCAATTTTGAAGGGAAAAAAGAGGATCGGGGCTATCATAGGGTGGGTAGGGGATAGGGTGATAACGAAAGAAAAGTCTGGCAGTGGAGGGAAGAAAGGTGGTAGCAAGAAAAGTTCCAAGGTTACCATCTATAACGAGAATGCCCTCCACTTCCTGTGTGTCGGGCCTGCGTATTCCCTAACGAAGATATGGGCAAATGGGGAAGTAATCTGGGAGGGGGAAGTAACAAGGGATAGCAATCCTGACAAAGCCGTCATAGATCTAGGTAAAGGGGGGACTTTTCACTTATACTGGGGAACGCTCACACAAGATATACCATCAGAGTTGAGAGTATCTCATATATCGAATACCGATTATCAACAACTAATATCATCTCAGTTATCATTTCAGGAATTGTTTTGGGGAGGCATACCGGCGTTTAAATCGGCTAAAGCCAGTGTTCAGGAAAGAGCGACCGTAGCTAGCGACTACAACATAAGCTCCGCATGGCGGGGTGTGTGCTATGGTGTGTGGATTAAGAGGCGTCTAGGGTATTCCCCTATTTGGCCTACTATTGATTACGAGATCACAGTCAAACCTACAGAGACTCTTATACCAGGCATCGACGACTGGATGACGGCTAATGGGGAAGGTTACAATCCGGCGTCGCTCCTACGGGAAATATTGTTTTCTGCAAGTCCGAGGGGGATGCAGCTACCGACAGGGCACTTCGATCTCGATAGCCTGGCGTCAGTGGGGGTAGCGGTAGATGCTGAGGGTACTCCATGTCACTTGATGCTTCAAAATGGGGAGTCTTGGAAAGCTAGCGTTGCCGCTCTCATGCAGGATTTTGGGATCCTGAAGGGTAGGAACCCGAGTACTGGACTTATTGAGTTCAGTTTGATCAGGGAATCGTCGGAATCCTTTCCGGACATTCCCTACGGGCTACTGGAGTTTGGGGAACCAGAGACAATCACATCCCACTACGTAAATTCTTGTGAAAGGACTGTCTACACGTTTACGGACATGGACCGTAACTTCAAAGAAACGACCGTAGTGTGGGGATCAGAAGGTATTTTGGACGACTCGGAGAGTCCAAAGGATGCAAAGGTCCAGATGGCGACCATAGGTGACTGGAACACTGCCCTGATCGTATCTGAGAGACGCAGTCAGGAGGATTCCGGTAGGGGGTCTGCTCAGAAGTTCAAAGCCTCCAGAGAGGCACTGTTGATGTATCCCGGTCAGCGGTTCCGGATCGAGGGAACTGTACCATTGTACATCTTGACGAGTGTCATCATGAAGCCTGACGAGGGGTACGCTGAACTTGCGTCGATTCAGGATATCTATGGTCTTAATTCACGGTTGCCTGATACCATAGGCGCTGGAGGTTTTGACCTAGATGTCGCTGAGCCTGATCCGGCTATCGCGTTCCTTGAATCTAACCGGTACCAAAGCCCTGACACCCTTGCAGCGTACCTATTCAGGGTGCGTGACTCCAAAGTAATCTCGGAGGCATCGATCCTCCTTTCCCTAGATTCAGTGACATATGATGATCTAGGGGCAAACAGCATGATTTCCCTTGGAGGCACGTTGAACAGCTCCATGGGAGGCGACACGGCGCTTAGTCTACAGGAGGAAGGCCCAGAGGTCACCCTGGTTGGAGACGACCTGGATGAAGTCGACAACTACACCGGAGCGGAAGCCGGATGGCGCAACGGGTACCAGCTATGTGTGATCGATAGGGAATTCATGTTCTTGAGAAACATAGTTATCCTGTCGAGTACTACCTATCAATTGGAAGGGATAATCAGAGGTAGGTTTGGATCCAGAAAGGTCGAGCACGCGGCCGGGTCAAACGTGTTCATCTTCGATCAGAAGTACCTGGTACCGTACGTAGGGGATTTCTTAGCAGCAGGAAACACGGTCTCCATCAAAACGATTCCGCAAACCTGGAACGATGCGATAAATGAGTCTGTGGCCACGACAGCATCTCTAGCGATGCAGGGGAGCGGATACCGACCAATGTCCCCCGAGAACCTGAATTCGTCTGACAACCTACTCAGCTGGGACGCAGGGAATGATCTCGATCTGAAGTGGTCATTTCGGAACGCCTCTGAAAAAGCTTCCGGCGCCGGGTTCCAAGCTGCCGGTACCGCGATACAGCCTGTACTGCCTGAAGGTACGTTTACCTTGAGAATCTATGACTCTACCGGCACCACACTGAAGAGGACCGTGAGTTCCCTGGACGACAACAGCTACACATATTCCAACGGCAATATGGTATCTGATTTCGGGTCGGAGCCTTCTGAAATCCTCATCCGCTTGGTCAACACTTTGAACGGGCTTGAAAGCGAATACGACGAGAGTTCTTTCGAGAAGCTATAAGGGGTACGAACTGTGGCACGTCCAACACTTGATGAAATTCTCTCAGGTCTCAATAACTGGGAAGTCGAAGTCAACACCAACTTCGGCCTATTGGTAGGCGGCGCATTTCCGATCTATCGGGTAGCAACGGTAGGTGCGTTGCCGGCAGCCGCGTCGTTCGAACACTGCCTTGTGGTGGTGCAGTCCTCACCCCCGGCCCTGATGGTGTCGAACGGCTCTTCTTGGGTAAACGTGGCTGCCAGTTCAAAACTCGACGATCTGGCTGCACCTGATGACAACACGGATCTGGATGCGTCGACCTCCGTGCATGGCCTGCTTCGCAAGCTGACCGGCGCGTCGTACCACTTCCTGCGAGCCGATGGCACTTGGGCCAACCCCCACAACAGGACTGTCAACGACCAGACAGGGACAACTTACACCCTGGCTCTGACTGATGAGTACTCGTATGTGCGCGCATCGAATGCCAGCGCTATCACGGTTACAGTACCCCCGGATTCCAGCTTGGTGTTTGCTGTTGGCGCGGAGATCCCGGTCATCCAGGTAGGGGTGGGGCAGGTAACTGTGGCGGCCGGCTCCGGCGTTACCGTGAATACCCCGGAGACTCTGAAAGTCAGGGCGCAGTATTCGACGGTAACGCTTCGGAAAGTTGCTACTGACGAGTGGGATATATCAGGTGACCTGGAAGACGCTCCGTAGTCTCGACCTCATACACACATTGCGCGTGAACGGCCAAGCCTAACGAGTCTCCCAGATCCTTCCAAACGGAATTTGGGAGACTCTTTTCGACTCCAGCTTCGATGAGATCTCCGTCAATGATAGTCCAGCAGCTGTTCAGGTGCTGCCGATACGCTTCCCCGATCGGGTATGAGTATTTCTCACTCTTACCCTTTACCTGCTTGAAGTCCCATCCTTGGGTGGCGTACACCCGTCCCTGGTGGATGTGCTTCGGGATCGAGCCTTTCCACTGCATAGGCAGAGCCAACCTGGCATCCAAGTTCCCAGCCAGAGCGCCTGCGATGACAGACAGCTCTACCAGGCTTTGACGGTTGGGCGTCTTGGGTGTGATCTGGGGATACTCTACGAAAGCCAACATCGCCGGGTGTCGGCAGAAAGTGGCCGTGTGTACCCCCCAGTTCAGCAGTTCGTCCCTTGGGACACCCTTTGCCTTCGACGGGTACCGGTAGAGAAAGAACCCTACCATCTTCCCGTTGCGATCCACGTAGGCGATCGAGACAGTCCTTAAATCAGGATCTGCTCCTGCGAATTCCATGTCACGCACCTCCAACGAGAATCTTGTCCTCGGGTGAGTATGTCCCTGGGGTAATGGGCATGATGACACATGCGGTATCGGCATGTGAGAATACAAGAGGTTGAGACGGGTCATTTCCGAAACACAGCTCAGTGAGACCAGCGTCCAAAGCATTCACTATGAGTGTCAGTGATACGACTGGGCGTGTGTAGGACTCACCTTCGGTCAAGACGTCCAAGGGAAACCCCACTGGTCTGCCCTCCAGCAACACAGTTACCATACTGGCCCGTTTTCCGGCGCTGAGCGCTGCGTGGTCGGAAGATCCGGCCGGGAATGCGGCCAAGACCTCACGAAGCTCCTGGGCCTGTTTCTGGGGATCTGTGAATACAAGAGTGGTTTTGTACCCAGGGACATACAAAGCCAAAGTTTCAATGATGTCTGTCTTGTCGATGATGGCAAATTTGACACTGTACCAGTATTTGCCCACCTCCAGGTACAAAATATCGCCCCCGGGGCCATACCCGATCTTGCCAGATCCCCTCGTAGGCATCTTCTTGAGAAGTACTCGGGTCAAGGGGACATTGCCGAAAGGTATGCTTTCCGGTAACCCAGCGACGTAACCCCATACCAGATTCAGGCCGCTCCCGACGTATACACCTTGATCGCTGAAGTACAGCATCGGATCCTTTTTCGGGATTCCCCAGTCAAGTCCCCGAACCGTGGACAGGAATGTCTTTACGTTGAAATCAAAAAGATTGATCCCTGCAGGCTTGGTTGCGTCGGATGATGCTTCCGGATACTCGGCCATGTCAGACTCCGGACCGCAGTACACGCAGTTGCCGTCGAAGTAAGCGTAGAAGTCTTCCTCCGGCTTGGCTGCTTTGTAGGAGGTCAGGGCGTTGAGAGGTACCGTGATTGATTCTTCCAAAGCGGCGTCGATCTGGATCCCAATCGTCTCGGTACCGTTGGTCGACATCGCCTCCAAATGATCGACACCACTCGGAACGAATAGTACGTTCTTGAGCTCCTCATCAATCTTGCGAGTCAAGACTGCCGATGCTGCGGTTACTACCGCGTTAACCTGCTTCTTTGTCAGTTTCAACATGTTGTCGCTTTCCTTGTTTTTGAGTATGCCAGGGGAGCCGATTATACGACTTCTGATTTCTGGTTTTCAACGCTCACGAAAACCATGGTGCCGCCTTCGGTCCGGAATTTCAACAGGCGCCCGGTCGAGTCCAGGTACGATTGAACATCCTCGTTGGTGCGCATCGCGGACCACAGTCGGGTGCGGAGGAGGTTGGCAGGGGTTCCGTCTTCGAAGACCGAAAACTCACTGCCGATATGCAGATTGATTAACCTCTTTGCGAATTCCCCGTACTTGCCTCTGCGTGCCGCTTTTGCTGTTACTTCGCCCATAATCATATCATTTCCCTTTCTGGCCTATCGTCTTCGTCCCACGGGATCAGAACCCCGTCCGAATCGTACTCTGCTTCAGCTTTCTTGTCCCATCTGAACATCAACACAGGCTCGGCTCCTGCAGTTACATCCGGGGTGGCGGTCTTCATACCTGCAACCATCAAATCGGCAAGTTCAAACGCCCGCTTTGATTCGTTACCATCTCTCCGTAGCAAGAAGATACCCTCATCATGGACAAAGTTGATGGGGACTGTCTGCAGTCCATAGCTGTCCGGACCGAGTATCCCACTACCGGAATACGCTTCCCGAATCGTATTCGCCATGCCGGCCAACGCCCCTTCGGCGCCAGGAGCCTGGAGGAAGCACCCGTTTGCCGCTGCAGTGTACGTGCAGTTGCTACGGTACAATCCGCCGGCGGTCGTGTAAGCGTAACGCACTTCGCGCTTCCTATTGCCCGTCCGTGGATCCTCTTTCCACATGATGTCGCGGGAGGGATCGACAAGTTCGTTGTTGACATAGGTCAACGCTGCCTGGGCTTCCCGGTAAGTGCTCTTCCAGATTTCACGCGCCTGCTTTGATTCCGCTTCCGTTACCTTGAAGTGGTACGTTGCAGCGGCCATGGTGCAGAGGGTGCGGACACCAAGACCCCCGGGATAGCCCAAACCGACAGGCTTGGCGAACGTGCGGTAGTGCTTGCAGAAATCCTTCCACGTCGGTTTTGATGATCTTCCTGCGTCTTTCCAGGTTTCGATGAACAATGGGAGATCGCAAAAAGATGTGTCTTTCTTGATAGCTTCCAGGAACTCGTAGGTAGCCATCAGACTATCCCCTGCGTAGGCTGCAGCGAAGTCCGGATCGAATTGCGTTGCCAGAGCCCCAGCCAGGTACATGTGCGCGTCCTTGCCCTGGTTTAGGATCATGGTAGCGCAATCACTGAACCCCAGCAGATCGATACACCGTTGGCTCCAGGTGCCAAGCTCCATCGCGGAATAATCAATGGATGCCATGACCCAATCCATCCCCGGGCACTCGTAGCGGTTGCCAATTTCGGTGAACCCGATGTCCTTCGGAGCAATGCAGATTGTGCGGACACGAGGGTCAACCTGTTGGCTGTTCCAAGAGCAGTAGAACTTCTCTTTGGTTTTGCCCTTGCTAGCGTCTCTAGCTGACGTGCGCCCGGTACTCTTTACGACGCTGTATTGAGACCTAACAGGGTACCCATTTTCGCTGGCTTCTCGGAGGCTGGGGAGGTAGCTTGATACTAGCTTGGAGTACTCTTGGTAGTCGGCATATTCCAGTACGATAGGGTCAAGCTGCTTATGTGCCTCAAGGAATTCCTTGTTAACAGCAACAAAGGTCATCAGCCTTGTGGTAACTAATGGATCCGATGCCCATTGGTGTTTCGAGAAGTGCCCAACATCGGCATGGTTTGCAGACTTAGTGAACGAGATTTGGAAATCATCCGATCCCCGACACAGCTCCCACACGTAGGCCTGCAATATCTTGGTTTGTATGCCGGCCTTTTTGCCTCCCGTCATCTTCGGAGGGCAGTCGCACGTTTCTTTGTTCTTCCCAGTTGCACGCTTCTTGTCGTACTGAGGACTCTTGTTGTTGGCGAAGCAGTCTTCAGTGTGGTCCTTAGCGCCGTTGGCGAACGGTTGGGGAGGTGTCTTCGGGCGATAGATGGTCGCCTCTGTGAGCAGGGGGAATAGTGTCTCGTTGAAGTTATCCAGGATCCCTTGCTCAATCTCCCAGAACCGTATCGGATCCACGTCGTAGCCTACCTGTGTCAGGAACGTGAGTAGGAAAGACTTCTCGGTACGGAAGGTCTCCTGCTTCAGGGGATCCACGCCGACGCGATCGATGAATTCTTCCCGGCGCTTCTCCTGGGCCATGTACAGCTTGGCAGCCCACACCGGATCGTCTGCCGCGTACTCGACAGCCTCGGGTGGCCACTGCGCTAACGGCACATTGATCAGAGATGCGTAATTCATGCGCCAAGAGTCATCCGCTTTCGATGCAGACAGGTCGACACCGAAATACCGACGAACGCACTCTACAAGGGCGTTGCTGATCTGCTTGAACACTCCGTTGATCTCGATCATGCTAGGATGGCCATACTGTGCCAGGTTCAGCATCTGCTCGCGGATCAAAGTACACTTGGCGTGTCCAGATCGAACCATCTCGATCATCTTGGGTAGCAGGTCCGGTCGGTGCTGGCACATGACCTGCAAGTCGTAGCTCGCGTTGTGCCACACTGTGACAATGTTGTTCTCGCCTGAATCTGCAGTGATCTCGAAAATCGATTCCATCCCATCGAGAACTGATACGGTCCCGGGGTCAACCTGACCCTTATCGAAATCTGAGAACTGAACACAGACTGGCCTCGGGAACGGTGCTTCCTGACCTATCAGGAACGTCTCTGTATCCATCCCAACTAAGTTGTTTACTGTCTCTGACATTTTACCTTACCTTCCTGGAAAAGGTTGCCCCCTTAGCGGTGAGTCCCGGCGAAAGGTCGCTAAGGGGGCAGTGGCGGCTAGTTGGAGGCAGCAGCAGCTACGACGTTCTCATTCCTCAGAATCCGTTCGGCCCAGTTGGCCGGAAGCGACAGCAGGAGTTCGGGTACCGGGACGGTCGGCTCGTATTCGTGAGCGAACTTGGTTTCTCCTGCCTTGTTTGTGTACCCTCGTTGGTAGTAGCGGAACGTGCGCCCGAAGCATGGCTGGTTGCCTGTCAAGGCCGTGCCGTCTTCAGTATAGCCAGCAGCCAAGTACGCGTCGGACTCGTCCAACTCTTCGCCCGAAGCTTCGGGGAACAGTGCCATCAGTACGCGCTTCATGTCAGCTAGGAAGTACTCACTTCCACTGATCTTGATGTAGATACTGGTCTCGTCCCCGGGGTTCAGGCCAGAGTACCCGGCTTGGCCGAAAGGGGCTCCCTTGTCGTCTTCGTACGGCAGGATCACAAGGCATCTGAAAATCAGAGCCGTTTCGTTGATGCGTGTATTGATGACATCCACGGACGTCACCATGCATGCGACGTTCCCAGACATGTACTTGGCCTTCTGGGTGACCTTGGCGTCCCTCATGCCATTAAACAGTCCGGCTACCGTTGTTACTTTGACTGACATCTTTCTCTCCTGATTTCTTGGTTTCCCGTTCCTGCGATTGACTCTTGATTCACAACAACCTTACTTTACATCGAACCCCTCCCGGGCTAAAAAGTGGGTAGCCCGGGGGGTTGATTACATCTCCCAGAAGTTAACAGCTAAACGAATCCTGAGTTGGACTGCCTGGTAGGGGTTGGGGCGCGTGGTATGGCGATTCTCCATACCACATCAACCGGTTGAAATCCCGGGTCCACGCTATCTGGGAGTGTTACAGGGCAGAACCCGAGTGCGATAAGATCAGACATGGTCAACCCCCATCGCTTCAAGTTTGTGCAAGAGGTCGTTGTTGAGGTCGTAGACCAGAGTGAATCCACGCTCCCTGAGGACGTGGGGCGGAAAGATACGGGGCCGTGGTTCGTAGGCAGCCAGGATCAACCGTTGAGGTGTACCGTTCGACTGGTGAATGTACAGGGCATCGTTAAGGGTCGCTGCGAAGCACATATAATCGAAGTCGGTGGACATGTTTGTGATGCAGGTCACTTCGTCTGACTTCTGGCCCAGCCGGTGCTCTCGGGCAATGACCTGCTCCGCTGTCTTGGCGGGACGTGGCCACTCTACGAAATACTGGGTATCAAAGAACTGCAGGTTCCGGCCGGTACCGTGGCTGTTGTATGTTGCCAAGATGATTCGACCTTTGCAGGCTTCTTCATCGAGGAAGATCTTCGCTGCAGCGTCACCAGCCTCACACAGCAGGGGGTCCAAACCTTCAGCACTGAATACCTCAAACAGCCAACGCCCGATCTCCTGGTGATTATACCAAAACAGCATGCCCTTCTGGAACTCTTTTCGGTACTCCTTTGCAAACGATGCTGCAGCTTTGATCTTGAAGTCGCAGACACGGACGGCACGCGAGATGCGCTCGATACGTCCGTCAAAATCCAGGGACTTCATGTGTGACCAACTGGCGTACAGAGGTTCCCCAACAGCCTCAGCCCCGTGATTGTACATGCTGTTGCCTATAAGCATCGGGGTATCCAAGCCTTTTTTCGCGTTGTAGCCTATCCACTTTCGGAGATCCCGGTTGTACTGCTGGTGCGCCTCAAAGTGCATCTGAGACCTCGACAGTAGGTCTAAGGCATCGTGGTCGGAGATCTCGGCTTTCTTAGCCACGATGCCTACGGTAGGCCAGTACAGCTCGTTGTAGAACCCCACAGTAAGCTCTGACTGCCACTTGAATGTATGGAACGCGTGGGAGATCTCATCTCCATTAGGAGCTATCATCAACTCGTCGACAACATCCATGTGCTTCTTGAGCTGCACGATAGCTGGATCTTCTTCAGGCATGGTGGTTGGCTTGTTGTGGATCAGCAGGGACGCTTCACAATCCAAGACACTACTGACCGATACTCCTGGCGTCGTGGCCATGCGGTAGCAGTACGCCTGCCTGAGTCCGGATGCCGTGATAGCAGGGTAGGTGATCGTGTTGGCTGGAGCTGAGTTCAAGGCCCATCCGTACACGTAATCCAGCCCCCCAGAGACTCCAGCGGGCACCCTATCCATGTAATTGGTATCAGCATCGAGAACAGCACCCCAGTCGTTCGTAAGCATGTTACTGGTCGGCAGGAAGTTGTTGGTTTTCAATGCTGCCCGAGCCAGATTAGCGTAATCTGAAATCCTTTTGCTGGTCATGGTACCAGACATCGGAACAAAGATCGGTTGGGCAAAATCCATGTACCGGGAAAACCGATCGGCTCGGGCGGATTGGCCTGCGATGCAATGGGCCTCATCAGCGATGATCATTTCCGGGGCTACGAGACTCAACACATCTTCAGCGTCAGGGCAAGACAACATGGAGTAGCTGTAGATGTAAAGCCCGGGGCGGTTCGATCGGGCGATGTGTAGGCGCCTGGACTTCGGCCGGCCAGCGAGGCAATGCACGGAAAACGATAGATTGATCCACTTGCGGTAGTAAGACAGCTCATGATCCAGCAACTTGCCAACCAGTTGCGCAGGTACCAAAAGCATGATCTTCTTGAGTCCCATCTCCGCGTGCCCGATGTGGGCCAGGAGAAGCGAGAGGAGAGTTTTGCCTCCCCCCGCACCGATAGGCGCGAACAATCCATCAGCTGCAGCAAACTGGATCAGACCATCTGCTTGGGAGGGCCGTAAGGCGATCCCTTGTGCCCGGATTTCAGGCTGGAGATAGTTCTCTGATAATGCCTGTATCAAGTCTTCGGAGACCTCGCATTTCAGAGGCATATCACAGATGCGCTTGACTTCTGGTGATATGTGATACCTACTTTTGCTATCGCTCAGGATCTGCGCCAGCTTGGTATTTCGTACCGTAGCCGGTGCGGGGGGAGACGCTTTGAGTTGGTTGGCGAATATTCCCACGGCTTAGAGTGCCGCCACGATCATGCCGTTGCAGTTTTCGCACATCATCAACTCTCTGATGACGATCTCTTCGACACGCCCGGTCCCCTTGGAGACGTATGGGGCGACAACGAAATCACCGTCAAGAGATCCGTCCCCGGAAACAGCGGCCTTCACATGAGCTGCGATCATGTCGCGCTTGTCGAACGTGTTCGCCCCAACATATGCGGGATCCTGGGCGAGGCTTTCCTGGGCTGCCGAGATCACATCAGCGAGGCTGACCGTTGCTCCGAACTTGACATCGTACGGAACCGCGTTGATAACCAGAATGAAACCCTTGCTGACGGGATCTCCGGCTATGGGGGCGGGTGCCTGCGCTGCGGGGGCGGCATGAACTGCCGGACCTGCAGCGACCTTTTCCGGGGCAATGGTAACGGCAGGAGGGGGGGCCGACGCAGCCGGAGGCACCGGAGCCGCGACGGCGGCTGCGGGAGCTGCAGCACACTTCTGGGTAATAGAGATACTACCCATAGCGTCCACTGTTACGTCGAAGTTATCCGGCTTCATGGACACATCCGACGTCCGAGCGGAACACAGGGGACAGGGGTTGCCGTCCGCTTTGAGCCCCAACAGGGGGCCTTTCCCAGAGCACATGGAACAACCGACCACTCCCCAAGGCGCACGGTCTCCCTGGGCCGCTGCAACGGGGATCGCTGCCGCTGCAACGGGGATCGCTGCCGCTGCAACGGGGATCGCTGCCGCTGCAACGGGGGCGGCCGGGGACATGACCATACCCCCTGCCTGCGCTGCCGGAGCTACGGTTGCCCCAGCCGACGGTGTCGTAGCTACTCCAGATGCACCTTTGGCGGCCAGAATGTCTTTCAATGATGGCATTTTCGATTCTCCTTGTTGGCGAAGCAGTTTCTTTTCAATTTTCGCTGCTTCTTTGTTCTTTTCGGCTTGCATCACAGTGTGTCGCTGATGTAGGATTTCGAGGGTACACCCTCCGTTACACGCTTCTGCCCACGGACAACCTCCATATTTTTGGCACATAGCTCCTGATTCGTCCCCTGGGATATCCAAGGGTTCGCAGTTCAGATCCCAGTAACTCAACATTTCGATCACGACGGGCGTGATCTTTTCTTGGTACGTGGACAACACGAAATCCCGAGGTGCGTCTATCGAGGCCTTATCAGCACGTGGTGGTCGCTTGACGAACTGGTTGTGCCGAAGGTTGACCGAGGGTTCTTTGGGGTGCCTGTCGAGCCAATCCCGAGCATAAATCGTCATCTGAATATCAGAGAGTAGGTCATCAGGGGACAGTAGGTATCTGGTGTTGCTTGAAGTCTTGTGATCCTCGATTCCGAAGTCGGTATCCTTGTCGATCGAGCCCATCAAGGTCACGTTGGGAGCGTCCCAAAGCTTGCGACGGATCGGCAATTCAACCTGAGTTCCCGGTGTGTGTTCCAGGTAGCCGCCCTCGATCCCTGCGGTCGCAAGGCTGATGATGAGCTGCTGGTCAGACCTGTTGACGCTGGTAAGGAACCCCTTCCCGAAGTCCTCACGGTACATGAACCACCCCTTGGGGTACAATTCTTGGTTGAGGAAATACCGCTCAAGGACTGCGTGAAATACAGTACCGAATGCCCCTGCGGAGAATGGAGGTGTTGCCAGCTTGCAAACCTTCTCGATGAACCATTTACGCTGGCATTGACTTGCCGTGGATATGGCGGATGCCGATGTATACTTGCGTTTTGCTCGGGTCATGTTTTTGAGTTTCCCTTGATAGTCGCTCTTACATATTCTAACACCAATTTAACTTATCTGCAAGTCGCTCCCCCGTTTTTTGTTGATATTGTGTTGCTGCAATGTTCTCTAAGATCTTACACGTGAATCCATCCCCCATTGCGGACGACATCAGGCGCACACAGTCGAGGTAGTACTTACCCGTATCTACATGTACCGCAAAGTTTTGCAGAACCTGTTTGATCTTGTGCATTGTAAGTGGTTCGCGGGAAACAGCCATCAAATACTGACGGTAAATGTCGTTTACAGCTTTTGCGGAAATCTCTAGGATGCCTGCTTCGACATCGTAGTGGTAGGAATCCCGTTCCCATGTCCCGCCAATCATGCCATTACCAACGCTCAAACCTATCAGCTTCAAAATAGCCTCAACAACGAGCGGTGTAAACTGATAGTCACTTGAAAGTACGCGGTGTATCTGGTTGTCCTGCATGTCGGATCCGTCACATAGGAACCGGTTGCCCTTGTGTCCGTAGTCGTGTCGGTTCTCGTAGAGCCACAGGAAGTGCTTTGCCAGGATCTTTTTGCTTGCTGTCCCATCGTCGGGCCGGATCCAGTCCTTGGTGAACATCCGACCGCCCCGAGCACTCAGCCACCCGAATGCTGTCGAGGGAGCTACCATGTGGTAGACACGCGAGATCAGGGCTTCCTTGTCCGCACGCTCCAGAATCTGACCCTTAGTGAGTGCCGATACGACACTCTCGTTATTCGCCGTCAGGATCAGCCTGCAGGGATTGTAGACGGTCGTAACCGATTTGAACTTTTCGTCGATGGCTAACCGGGAACTGCCTATCAATTCCCGCACCAGGTTGGCTGGATGGTGACGCTTAGAGACGATCGGCCAACCCTCGTTCACACAGATGAAGGGTGTCTTCTTCAGCGTGGCGCGGAAATCACCAACCAACTCTTCCCCATACATGATGTTGGGGACTTCAAGGGCTTCAGCCAAGCCTTGGACAAGCATTCCCTTACCGATACCCGGGAATCCTTGGATCGATAGTGCACACGTCGGGCCTTCCTTGAACGCCAATGACCACGCGATCCACCGACAGATGTCTTGGTAGTGGTTGCCAGTCCAACTCTTCAGCCAGTCGTCCACATCTGCGTTGAACTCTGACGCCAGCTTCGGGTCGATTCGGTACATACCGACCACCAGTGTGGCGCGGTCTGTGTTGATGTCGCTTATGCGTCCGCCGGTCGCTTCTGGTATCATCTCGATATCGTAGACAACCGATGTGTTGTTTGCCATAATATTTGCCGGGGTTGGTACCCGTAGCTGACCGTTGTTGACCGTCCCGAGCAGGCCTCGCATGAACGTGTCGTGCTTTATCGTCGCTTGGAGCTGGTTCTTACGGTCGCCGGCAGTAGCATAGACCCCGTGCTCGGTGAGCTTGTAATACCGGTCTGCGTGGTTAGCGAATGCGTGGCTCCGGATGTACTCCCAAGCCAACTCCTCATCGGCATAGAGGTCGGGGGCTGAGCTCCGGGGAACCCATTTCTGCATCCCCAAAACACACCGCTCAATCGGGGTCATTTCCTTGAGCTCTTTTTCCAGTACCTTGTCTTGTTGCTTTTGCATTTCGCGCTGAGCGCCGAAGCGTTGAATCTTGTTCCAGAGGAGTTCCGTGAACGGCATCCCACTCTGGTCCAACCCCATCGCTTGGGCAACAGCCACGAACAACCCATACACCTCAATCAAGGATGCATCGGGCAGCCGGTTCAGGGCAGTACCTACGATAGAGCAGACCGTGTGGTCCCGTTGGCCGGGGGGAATCTCGTAGCATTCATCGAATGCCGCGCTGAACGCTATAGTACCTCTCAGCTTGGTACGTGCCAGCTTGCCGAACACTGTCGGACGGATCACACCATCCTGCAGGCATTCGACCAGGTTGAGGGCTTCGATCGGGTCCGGGGCCTCGACGTCGGTCACCACAGATAGTGTGCGGGGCACGATGGCTATGTCGAAGGCCTCGGGATCGTAGTATCTCTCGGATTCGGTGAACATGTAGTATTTGTGGTCGACGCTCTCGATAGCGGGGTACCCACGCCTGTGTACGTTGGGTGCGCGGAACAACCGGGACCACTGCGCGGCCGTGACATCAACACACTCCTCGGGTATGTCGGTCTTCTGTGTGGCCTTTATCATGCCCATTTGACGCCCGTCCCACTCGTCGGGATCGGTTATGGGTGTAGACAGGTACCAGAGCGCTCGGAAGCCTGCACGGGTCGAATAGACGCATGAGGGGGGTGTTTCCATACCCTCCAACGCCATGATCACTGTCGTAATGAACCCATCGGGGTCCGGGAGGTCCACCAGAGGGGTGTGATCGGGGGAATCAATATCGAGGATCAGGAAGTGGAAATGCAGACTGAGCTGTTGAGTTTCAAGCTCGGGGTACAGAGTCTTTGCCAGTCTTGGGTGCTGTGTGTAGGCTTGATTCGCTTCAGAGAACAGCCTGTAACTGGAAAAGACCACGTCCCGCTCACACGGGGTATCAAGCTGGATGTAATCACATAGCTCGATTTCGGGGTCGTTGGCATCCATAAAGGATACCAGCTTATGTACGTACACGGAGGAGAATGCGCTTACGTCCACTGTTTACCGCCCTTTCGCCAGGTAGGATTCACTATACGCCTGGGATGCCTTGGAGGCAAGCCCCAGGGAACAACCTACCGAACAGTTTCACACTCTTCGACCTTGCGCTGAAGCCTGAACTTCTCCGCTTTGACCTGGCGCAGGGTGTGTGCCAGATTCTTGGTTTCTTGGTGCGACGCCTCTACCTCAGAAACCAGTTCCCGTACCCGGGTTTCGAGCTCCGCGATGCGGGTGTCTTTTTGGTTCTCGTTTGCTGCTGTCATTGGATCGTCTCCCCGCTTTCCGACTGCTTGGCTAAGGCATGTCGGGCATATTGCAGCTCCGTGGCCAACTTCATGTTTTCCTCCCCCGAAAAGAACTTACGACTCATCTCGGCTGCCGTGATCGGTACCGCACCCAAATCAACGGCCTTGTTGTGCTTCGCCTTGCTGAGGTTGTAATATACTGTTCTCTGACACCGGTGTTTCCACACGATGTGCAGCCCGACTGCGACTGCCATCCGGTCCAGCTCGGCCTCGGACTTAGCGGCCATGCGGGTCATCCGCATTCCTCCGACACGTCCGGGATAATCATCCACGTAAACCATTAGGGTGTCTCCACAAATACTGCGGTGGTAATGTCCCAAGGGACGGACAGATCATATTGGTAACGACGCCCTCGCTCCATTACATATGCAGTGGTGCCCAGGTTGTTGAAATCTGCGTAACCGTCCCCGATGTTACTACTTGGGACTTTCTTTTCTGGCAGGAAGGTACATCTCGCTGCCGCCAAAGTCCCTACGATCCCGATCGCCGATCCTAGGAATCCTCGTCTGTTCATACTACCACGCCCCCGCTCCTTTTTTCCCACCACTTCAAACGAGACGCTTCCCGTATTTGATCCATCAATTCAGGATCCCTATCGTATTCTTCCAATATGGTAAGGGCTTGACGCAGTAGGTGTTTCAATTTCAATTCGCGTCTATTTTCGACTATTAATGACACTTTTTCCGGTTCGTAGGGGCTAATCATGGCTATTCTCCACTCGTCAACGGTCACATGTGGGGTTCGCTACCGGCTCGATCCACGCCGAGCCTAACAGTTCTCGTACCTGGCTCACCGAAACGCGGACGCCTTCCATGCGTGGTTTGCGCTTAAGTGTGCCCCGAGGGTCTTTAACGTCTGCATCAGTTGTGAGAATCAGAATCCGACCGGCTTGAGAGTTCCTAATCCCAAGCTCTTCCCCCGGACAATCGTAGCATTCATCACACCTAAAATACCGCTTGATCGCCCCTTTGTTGAGCGTCTTTCCCGTAGAAAATCCACCTACTATGATAACAAACTCGCAGACCTTGGCGTCGAGTTCTTTGGTGTGAGCTGTCATTTACTTCACCTCCTGTTTCAGTCCCAAGTCTTCAACGATCACCGGGTAGGTCTCAGTGAACCAGGAGAGGATCATCCCAGCGATGGCCTGAATCTGGGGATGAGCATCCTGAGCCGCACGCATCCTCAGAAAATGCCGCCACTCGCGAAAATTAGCGGTCATCACGATTTCGGTTTTGAGACTGTTGGGCAGCACGCTCCTGGCCCACTGGGGTGTGGAGTACTGTAGGATGCGCTTATAGGCATCTTCAGCCTCCATACATGCCCGTTCCCATAGGGTCGCGTTATCCCTACGCTTGAATCCGGGGTCGATGAAAACGAGATCAGACGACTTGTAGCTGCAGTACCGGGTAGATTCCTGACTGTAGCTCGCCAACCGGTGCCTTACGATCTCATGCGAGATTCCCCGATCGGTGATGATGTGAAAGGTCGCTGATGCATGCTCCAAGACCGATTCGTGCCCTCGCGCCAGGATCATACGGATGAACTTGTCGGCACTAGTTGCCGTGATCTTGGATTCGGATTTGTAGCAGACCCTCCCCGCACGCTCAATGAGCTGCAGTGGATTCGGGGTGTGTGCTAAACATGAGGCTGATTGTGGTACTGTTTGCATTGGGTGGGTGTTCCTGGTGTTGTGTGTCTGTTTCGACCTAACAATACAGGGAGTCAAGGATATCCTTATGCTGCTTCCTGCCCCTGGGTGTTGTGAAGTACTTGAAGCGCCCATCGATACGCTGATACTTGATCAGCTTGGGGGTGCAGACGGTGGGTATTCCGTGTTCTTGATCCTGTCTCCATCTTCCCCGCCGATGATCAGGAAAATGTGGAGTTGGGTCATCGTCAGGCTTGCAGAATTGGGAAATCTTTCATACTATTCAAAATCCTTAGGTATTTTGCCCGAGAAATCGAAGACAGCCTGGCGGATCGCTCTGGATAACCTGGGGTTCACTTCGTCCATCATGGCGCCGTTTTCGTCCGCAATGAGAACTTGGTCGTCCGTGTCCGCCGTGTGCCCGGAGCCTCCGATAAGTACTACCCTATCAGCGAACACCGTGTTCCTTTTCCCTGAGACTATGCTCCAGGAACCGGAAACAGAGTTCCAATCTGGATCAGCTAAAAATAGGTCGCCGTACACTCCTGTCGAACATTTGGCCACATTATGGCGACCTCCGACCACGATGCCGTATTGACCCTCGGAAGTGTCCTTTTCAAGTTTTTCAGCTAGTTCCCATTGCATTTTGAGGATCACATGTGCTTGTTCGCGGCCCTGAGCGCGCGCACCGGCGAGTTCAAACCCAAAAATCATCGCCTGACAGACCACACCGCCCAGGAGCAGGTGCCAGCCGACCATGAACTTCACTCGGCCTATCTTGATCCCAGCGAGATGGAACTCCAACCGGGGCCGAACCCAGATGCGCCAGTGTTCCAGCCGGAGCCACGGCAACCTGTGGGTAGTCACTTCGGCAGTTATGTTGTTGGCCTCTGCCTTCATACCTTGCCCCCTTCCGGCCTATAATCCCTATCGGAGTACACGCAACTAACCATTTCCACCATCGCGCGCATAGCCTCATCACTCAAAGCCAGACTGATCCTGTTGATTTTCCGGTCTTTCCGGCTAACCAATCCTCGGAAATGAAGTGCCCAAGATTTGGCATCTTCATCCCACCCAACTTGAACACGGCGGTTGAGGAGCTTTTGCTTGTATCCGGTAGCGTTCAGCGCCAACGGCCCACGCGGTACGTACTTATCCATTACTCACTCCCTTCCGGCGCTTCTGGCGTCGTCTCGGCACGAGTCTCTGACCTCAACCCCCGTGGATTCCTCGGCAGTTGCCTTGCAGCGGTATTCTATTTGTACGTTGCCATAAACGGCAGGTCGGATGCCGTCCTCCCAGTCGGACCACTCCCCCTTTAGACCTATTGATCCGCACAGGACTCGGTGACGATGCTGCTCAGCCCCCTCTCTTCCGCATTTTTTCCACGCCTCAACCCCCGTGGATTCCTCGGCTGCTGTGGGGGAGAGGGAGGTGCGACATTCGGCAAGTATGCTCTCAATCGAGTCATTCACGCAATCTAGGTTCTCACCGCGATTGCGAAGATTCGCAGCATCGATGCTGCCCCGTAACATGTCGTGAATTTCACTTCTCAGTTCTTCCAGTGTCATCCCTCAACTCCCTTCCGTCTCTGTGATTGAATCCCCCGCCCCTGACCGACACGCATCCGCGTGTGTCGCACGCCTGACCGGGGGAAGTCACGCGGGGCGGGGGAAAGTGTCATCCTATGCGTCGAAAAGATCCGTTTTTAGCCACTTGGTACCGTCGCCCGTCCCTGTGGGTGATTACGTCCCCGGGCTTGCGTACAGGTGGCGGAATCGGGCGTGAGGGCTGGAATAGATACGTGACGTTGGTAGCGTCTTGGCCGAACGGAGCAGCCTGTACCGCATCCACGTAGCTGAGGTCGTATTTGCGCATGATCTGCAGGGACGTCATTCAACACCTCCAAGACTCGCGATCATGTTGAACTCTTTTTTGAGCGATGCCGTGCGCGTAGTGAACACATCATCCAATACGGCACGGACGATTATGTCTCGGATCGCGTTTGTGAGTCTGGTTGTCGCCATGGTTCTGCTCCCTTTCCTGTGTCGCTACTCGCCCCGCCGCCACTTAGCCAAGTCAGCAGACAGATCCAGGCTGGATCGCTTCGCCGCTAATCGCTCTCTGATCGGATATCGGCGGTAACCAGTGGTATACTTCAACTCATCTTTCAAGGTCTGCTCCAGGGTATATAGTTTCCGGTCGAACCGGACCACTTCCGCCCTGACTCGTTTGCACCGCTTGATCTCTTTTCGGATTATTCTGCTGATCATTTTCCTTGCCCCGTTTCTTGTCGCTGTCGCGTCTACCGATATTGGCAATGACTACCCTGTAACAGTTTTCATGTGTCCTCTAAACAAAATCGATCGTTCCCAAGTGCCTATCGATATCTACGGGCACATCTCCCATATCTGCAGCGAGTTCAAATAGTGCGTGGCAGGTGGTATCTGAATACGAGCCATCCAAAAACCCCGCCCAATAGCCATTCCGAGTTAGCCACAGATCATGTCCTAGCGCCTTCTCAGAGCACCCTTTTGTGTCTCTGATTATAACCGGCGCCGCGTCAGATAGAAACTGGTACACGTCCTTCGCCGCAGTGTATCGGGCTTTGGAGGTAAAGACGTATCGGGACTGTTGGGAGATACCTTCAGACTTTTGGGCACAATCGAGATACGCTGTTACAACAGCGTTGAAGTCCAAAAAGTCGAGGTCGGGGATAGGAAAGGGGATCTGAGGGTCGGGGGTTAAATCGGGCATTCTCTACACTCCCACACATTTACACATCTACACGATTGCTCTACTATCCTACTCTCGGGTCACGACTTCCGCAAGCGACAGGCGACAACTATTTTGATGTTGCCGACTTTGTGCGCCTTGGCGGCCCGGACGACAGCGCCGAAAAAGGTTGTCAGTAGTTCCTTATTGGTGACCATGCGGTTATAGCAGACCTCAACACTGGCCACGTCGGCCCACGGTTCCCGGGACTTATCCCGTACGCGCAACACCATACGCCTATCATATTTCGACTTTGGCAAGATCCCAGTAGGGACGTCGTAGTGCCTGACCTTGTTCAGGATCACTTGTTGATCCAGCTCGGGCATATGTGCGGCCCGATGTGCTGCACCTATCAGCTCCGATGTCTGATAGATGTGCTGATACGCGACAAGCCGAACGATGTTCTTGATGGTGGTTGGTGGTGGTGTTGCCATGCTTAAGTCCTCCTCACAGGCATACCGAACAGGTAGCCGCAGTCGTTCGTCGCGTAGCAACCATACCGTTGCCGGTGGCGCTCTGCTGCCGTTGGACGTTCTCGTATTCATCTTACTTCCTTTCCTGTTTAGACTCCGATCCCGTCAACTCTGCCTCCGGTCACGCGGCC